>JARLHB010000421.1 GCA_031292465.1 Ignavibacteriaceae bacterium | reverse complement strand
TGATGACTTAATAATTGATAATTCCACATCCAAACTGTTTTCAACAATAGGGACATGGACGAGCACAAGCGGCGGATATAAAAATACATATCAAAAAGCTGATGCTGCTAACGGTGACACTGCATACTACAAAGTGCGTATTCTCAGAAGCGGGCAATACTTGTTGTATGGCTACTGGGGCGGAGATTCAGCTTCCAATTCCGGAAATGTTATTGTCGATGCGTCTTCATTGTATAATGCAAATGAAACCGATACCATTAATCAAAAATTGCATCTTAACAATTGGAATTATATCAGCAAGTTTAATTTCATTTCCGGAGACACAGTTACAATTAAATTATACGGTACAGGCGGGGGCAGTTTAATTGCAGATGCCTTCAGGCTGAAACGCGGTAATCTCTTTGAAGTAGTTGATTCTGCAATGTCTGACAGTGAAACTGTGCTTCTTAAATTTTCAAATGCTTTGATAAACCCGGTATCTGAAATTACAAAAGTAACATCATCATTAAGTAATACTAATTTAAACTTTTTGGTTAATACGGTAGATAATACCGTACTCCGGGTTTCTATACCTTCAGTATCGAAGGGAACATCTTTTAAACTGAATATAACAGGATTAGTCGATGTTTTATTTGATACGTTAAATGTATCGGTAAATATAATTTATAATCCCGATAGTACTGTGTTTATTCTTGATGACCAAAGCCAAAGCTCCTTTTGGAAATTAACGGGTACCTGGTCAACTGACACAAGCTATTCTGCATCAGGCGGAGTTTTTTATAAGACAAAGCAAACGTCTTCATATTCCAGGGTGGAATGGGGGCCGCAAAAAATTTATCTGGACGGCTACTATGATGTATATGTGAATATTCCTAAGACTTCATTACCGCTTACGGACAATAGTTTGTATATAATAAAAGATCATTTTGCCACTGATTCGATTTATATTTCTCAGGCTGCTAACGCAGGTTCTGTTATTAAGTTGGGTTCATTCCCTTTCAGGTCAAATGAACAATTTGCGGTTTTATTAACATCTGTAACGGGCGCTGATACCGGCAAGTATTTAACAGCAGATGAAATAACTGTAAGAAGAGTAGTTGAAATTACAGATGTTGCAGGCGACAATGTTACTAAGCCTGAAAAATTTGTAATCTATCAAAATTATCCAAATCCTTTTAATCCAAGTACCAATATAGATTTTTATCTTCCTTCAAAAGCTAAAGTTTATATAGAAATCTATAATATACTTGGCGAAAAGGTCCGTGAATTGCTTGATGGAAAAGAATTTAATCAGGGGGATAATAAAATAAGATTTGATGGAACAAATTTATCCAGTGGTATTTACTTTGCCGTTATTCGGATAAAGGGACAGAATTATAGCGGACAAAAAGCATTGAAAATGGTATTGCTAAAATGACGACTTTAGAAATTGGCAATAAATAAGTTGTCATGCACTTATTGAGAGAAAAGATAAGAAAGATGGTAGGAATTATACTTTATAAATTAACTATTACATAAGATTTTCCTGAGAATAATATATCATAAATACTATGATACATTCAATCTGTTAAGTTCTATTTGGGTATTTCCCGGTAATTTTATGAAAAAAGCTTTGAAATTCTAATAATCGGGTAGTATAAAAAAGAGAATAAAAGCAAAAAGAAAAAAAGTAAAATAAATTATTTAGAATTCAACCGTCTGGCTTAAAAACAAACTAACGAAAAATAAATATAGATGAAATAGTAAAATTAGCTTGCTATTTAAATTAGTATTTGCTAATATTGGAACAAAAAGAAAGTAAAACAAAGTTAAGGAAATTACCGCAAATTTTCTAAAAAGCAAGTAAAAGTAAGTGAAGGTTTGGCGGTAATTGTAAAGAGTACTTAAACAAAAACTTGGTTTTCTACTTTTTTTTTGGTGCTAATGGGAAAGAACCGGGGAGTTCTTTTATGAGGCAGAAAAACTAACAACTACCTGATAAAATTATAGGTTAATTAATTGAAAATGGACAAAGAGCACAAAATATTCCAGGAAGAACGAATTCGTGGAATTATTCGAATACTCGAAAAAGAGAAGCGGGTACTGATTGCTGATCTTTGTGATATTTTCAATACCACCTCTGTAACAATTCGCAAAGATCTGGATCAACTGGCAAAAGAAGGAGCACTCAAAAGAACTCATGGCGGTGCTATTCTGTATAAACGCCTTTTCCGAGGATTAGCTCTTAATGAAAAAGAAAAATTATATGCTGAAGAAAAAGAGCGTATTGCTGATGCTGCTTTTAAAATGATATCCGAGGGTGAGGTAATCATTTTAGATTCCGGTTCGACCACAACTTATTTAGCGCGCAGGATGAAAGTCCTTAAAAACATTACAGTAATAACGAATGCAGTGAATATAGCCTTAGAATTAAATGATACTGATGTTGAAGTAATATTAACCGGTGGTTCTTTGCAGAAGAAGACCTCAACATTAATCGGTGCATTCGCAGATGAGTCTTTACGAAAAATATCTGCCGATAAATTATTCCACGGAGTTGACGGAATAGATTATGAGATCGGTCTTACTACTCCGAATGTTATCGAAGCTAATACCAGCCGGGTGATGATGCAGCGTGCAAGTGAAAATTTTTTGTTGGTTGATTCTTCAAAATTCGGCAGAAGAAGCAGGGGAATTATCTGTCAGATTAAAGATGTTGATAAGATTATTACGACAAAAGTAATGGATAAACCCGAAATTAAAAAACTTAACAACTTAGGTGTTGAAATAATAAATGTATAAAAAATCATTAAAAATTATAGGTAAATAAATGAAAATTAAATTTATTCAAGTTAGTATTCTAACATTACTTCTAACCTTTTTGTGCAGCCATACGCAGTACGGACAGGTTGCTAATTATCCGTCACTTTCTGAAAGTTACGCCATGTTTCAGGGTGACCCTGGTAAATGGGATGCAGACAAAGTACATACTCTTTCTGTAGTGGAAGTTAATAAAGACGGGTATAAATATTGGGGCTACTACGGACTGTGTTACTATGGCGGCGATCCCAGCTTTAGGAAGTGCGGAATTGTAAGAAGTAATGACTTAATGCATTGGGACAAATTTGCCGGAAATCCTATTATCAATGGAGACTGCAGATGGCCCACTGTTGTTTATACTAATTCCGTCTTCTATATGTTTTACGCAGAATACAATTCTGATAACGACAGCCGTATAGTTATGGTTTCCAGTAAAGATGGTATAAACTTTAGCAATAAAGTTGAAGTAGTAGCCAGAGAAAAAGGGAAACAAAATCAAAATCCTTTTATTTATCTTGACAAAAAAGACAAGAATTTTTACCTCGTTTACTACAGTGGTGTTGAAAGAGGAACTGACACGACCAAATACCATTGGGATATAAAAATTAAGAAAAGCAAGAGCATTCAGAAAATAGCCGCTGCAAAACCTAAAGTTCTCCTCACTTCAACTTATACACTTGCAGCTCCTTCAATTGCATTCTATAATGATAAATATTATTTATTAGTTGAAGCAGCCAAAGAAGGAAAGTGGAATGATCAATGGGTTACTTTAGGGTATGCAGGCAATAAACCAGACGGAAAATACAAAGAAGTAGCAAATGATGAACCGCCGGTATTGCATAACAACGATGCCTGTGCTTTTCAATATGTCTTTGACAATGAATTGTATGTCTTTTACTCTCATTGTTTAGACTTGCCAAAATGGAACTGGGAATTAAGAATGGTGAAAGCGATAAAATGAATAAGTTTTTAAGTGAGATATTAGAACAACCAAAATCTCTTGAATTGACTCTTGATTATTATTGTAATACCGACGGGGAGAGCAGATTAAAGAGAATAAAAGAGTTGTTTCATAAAGAAAATTTTCAAAGAGTAATTTTTACCGGAATGGGAAGTTCTTTTTTCACTTCTTATGCAGCATCCTGTATATTCAACAGCTTTGGAATACCTTCTTTTGTTGTGAACACAAGTGAACTTCTTTACTATCATTTTTCATTAGTTAATGAGAAAACCCTGTTAGTATGTATTTCGCAATCTGGTGAAAGCTATGAAGTAGTAAAGCTTTTAAAACAGCTTCCTTCTAACATTCACTGCATTGGCATTACAAACCAGGAGAAAAGTACACTTGCAATAAACACTAAATTTTCTTTACTAAGTAAAGCAGGTTTAGAGGAGATGACCTCTACTAAAACATTTATCTCTTTAAATATGATTGTGTATATCCTGGGCTGGTATCTTGCTGGTAAATGGGGAAAAGATAAAATATCACAGATAAAAAAAGTAATATCTGGTACAAGTGCATTGCTTGAAACAAGGGAAAGTCTAGTCCCTGATATATTTAATTTTATCGGAGATATAGACTTTTTACAGTTTATTGGCAGAGGCCCATCTTATTCAACTGTATGTCAGAGTGAATTAATGTTTAAGGAAGCTGCTAAGCTGCCTTCAAGCGGTTCTTTGGGCGGTGAATTTCGTCATGGCCCTATAGAAATGGTTAAACCGGGCTTTGTATCTGTATTGTTTGCAGCCGATGGAAATACTTATGATCAAAGTATTAAAATGGCCACGGATATTGCCGGATATGATGGAAAAGTACTGCTAATTACAAATAAGAAACCGGATATTTCCGAGAAAAATGTAAAAGTAATTTTTATAGACCAGCCTGATGAATATTTGTATTCAATCCAAAGTATTATCCCTGTGCAGCTAATGGTTAATCAGCTTGCATTAACGGAAGGTTTGGAGCCTGGAAACTTTGTTCATGGCGGTAAAGTAACTGTATCTGAATAATTTTAGAATATGAGGAGCACTTGAAAAAAGATATATTAATCGGAGTAGATTTTGGCGGTACTAAGATTTTAACCGGTGCAATGACCGAAAATGGTAAAGTTTTAGGCGAACCGGTGAAAATTCCAACAGAAAGCACTGAAAAACCTGAAGTAATTGTCGATAGTATAATTAAGTCAGTTGAAGAAACGCTGAAGAGAATTAATGCAGGAATTGATGAAGTAAGAGGAATCGGACTTGGTGTGACCGGACCGTTGGATATAACGAATGGTATTATTTTAGAGTGCCCACAATTACCAACCATGCACTTTTTCCCCTTGAGAAAGTCCATCGAAGACCATTTTTCTCTGCCTGTATTCATGAATAATGATGCTAATTGCCTGATATACGGTGAAGCCTTATTTGGCGGCGGCGTGGGCAAGAATAATGTTGTTGGTTTTACTCTTGGTACCGGAATTGGTTGTGCAATAATTCTGGACAAGAAAATCTTTGCAGGTTTCACCGGGTCTGCCGGTGAAATCTGGGGTTCACCTTACGGTGACGGAACTATTGAGGACTTAGTGTGCGGTTCCGGCGTTTCAAGAATTTATAAAGAAATCTGCGGAGATGATAAATCGTCTTTGGAAATTGCACAGCTTGCGGAAAAATCGGATCCCAATGCTTTAAAAACCTGGGAACTATTCGGAAAGCATCTGGCTGTAGCAACTGCATGGACGATAAATCTGATTGATCCGGAAGTAGTAATATTAGGCGGGTCCATAACCAATGCACAAAAGTTCTTTACTCCTTCTCTTGAAAGTAACCTGCGTAAACATATTTGTCCTGTACCTGCAGAAAAGACAAAAATAGTTTGTGCAACATTGGGTGCAAATGCCGGCTTTATCGGAGCTGCATCTTTAGCTATATAATGAATAAAATGACGTATTAATAATAACGAGTTAAAATCAATGAAAATATTTTCCAGGGTACTTCTTTCAGTTTTTATTATTTGCGGAATGCAAAATTTATTTGGACAGGACAGTAAAAAAGAGCATAATGAGGACTTTGTCTTATCTAAATGGCAATTAAAATCCACAGCTCTAGAAAAAACATCTGCTGAGGATATTTCCACAGGGCATTACACCACAACTCAATGGTATCCGGTGGATGTACCAAGCACGGTTTTAAACTGTTTGGTAAAAAACGGAGTCTATCCTGATCCAAGAATTGATATGAATAATTATCTGATACCTGATATATCAGATGAATTTAATGCAAAATATAATTTAGCAAAGTATAGTTATCTGCCAAACCATGAAAACCCATGGCAAAGCCCTTACTGGTTCAGAACAGAATTCAAAATACCTGATAACCAGAAGGGAAGACAGATTTGGTTAAATTTTAACGGGATTAACTATAGAGCAGAAGTTTGGCTTAATGGTAAAAGGATAGCAGATTCAGTTGAAATGGCCGGGATGTTTCAGCGTTTCAAATATAACGTTACCGGCGTGGTAAAAAATAATGGAACTAACTTTTTAGCAGTAAAGATATATCCTGTTGATCACCCCGGAGTACCAGGCGCACAATTAGTACCAAATGGAAGCAGCAGAGGGCCGGCTGAAGAAATATTTAAGGATCTTACCCTTAAAATATCCGGAGGATGGGACTGTGCCATGCCTGTAAGAGACAGGAATATGGGCATATATCAGGATGTGTTTTTAAGCTTTACAGATGATGTAGATGTTATCAATCCATATATAGTTACGGATTTGCCGCTGCCGGATACGACGCTGGCAAATTTAAGCGTAACCACTACGTTAACTAATTCAAGCAACAAGAAAGTTAGTGGAGTACTGAAAGGTAAGATAGACTTATTAACAGAAATGGACATGGGAGGTTATACTAAAAAACTTCCCGGTAATATGCAGAGTGTAACGTTTGAGAAAGAAGTGGAAGTACCTGCAAATGATGCAATTACTGTAACTTTAACTTATAAAGACTTTCCGCAGCTGGCAATAAAGAATCCATATTTATGGTGGCCGACCGGGTATGGAGAACAGTACCTGCATAATTTACAATTAAGTTTTGAATATGACGGGAAAGTTTCAGCACAAAAAAACACCTCGTTTGGAATAAGAGAAGTAACAAGCGCGCTTAAGGAGATTGATGGAAATTACGGAATGGTGTTCTCTATTAATGGTAAGAGAGTGTTTTGTAAAGGCGGCTGGATTCAGCCTGATATGCTGCTTGATTTAAGTAAGAAAAGACTATATGATGAAGCACGGCTGCTGACAAATGCAAATATGAATATGCTGGGTACTGAAGATATGCCGTCGCCAAATGAAGATTTTATGGATGCCTGCGACAAATACGGCATAATGTTGTGGGAAACATTTTATCAGTGCTGGACTACAGTGCCGGGAACAAAAACCGCATATTTCCCGTTGGATCATTATTTAGCAATAAAGAATGCACATGATATTGTTTTGAGATACAGGAATAATCCCAGCCTTGTAGTATGGTGCGCAGAAAATGAAAATGTTCCGGGACCTGATTTATATTTTGCTTTAAGGGATGACCTGAAAAATTTGGATAAGACAAGGCCGTTTATCCCAACTTCAAGTACATTGTGGGATTGGGAAAAAATAACCCCATATATAAAAGATGAGATGCCTGTTGGTGTAACAGATATAGGCGCTCCAGGTTATACATGGCATCCTTCTGCATACTTTTTTAATAAGATTGATGAAGTAAAACTTCAGATGTTCAGAGATGAACTTGGGATTCCATCGGTTCCTACATTAAGCAGCTTAAAAAAATTCATCTTTAACCCGGGAAGTAAAAAAGACAACCCTATATTTCCACTTGACAGCGTTTGGGCAGAGCATGGCGTATGGGATGTTAATGGTTATGCATACAAATCTTATGATGATGCAATCAGGAACAATTACGGATTTAATACAAAAAGCATAGAAGATTATGTAAGAATAGCCCAGATAGTAAACGCAGATGGCTACAGAGCAATGTTTGAAGCAGCAAATTCACGCATGTGGGATATTACAAGCGGTGTAATGTTGTGGAAATTGAATTGCAGCGCTCCTGATGTTTTATGGAGTATATATGATTGGTATCTCAATCCGCATGCAGGTTATTATTTTACGAAAAAAGCATGTGAATCTTTACACATTCAGATGAATGCGAATGATTATCAGGTATCGGTAATCAATACGAATCACAGGCCGGTAAATAAATTAAAGGTAAGAGCAAGAGTATATGTTTTTAATTTGAAAGTTAAATGGGAACGTGAAGAAGGAATAAATATAGGCGAAGACCGTTACCAGGAAGTATTTCGTGTTCCGCAATTATCTGATATAACTACAGTCTAT
>JARLHB010000420.1 GCA_031292465.1 Ignavibacteriaceae bacterium | reverse complement strand
TTCTGCTAGCAAAAATAATACCCCAAATAGTTATTGTTATTTACATAAATAGAACGCACAATGTTATTGTGCATTCTCTGATTTAAATTTAATTTATGTTTATACAAGTGTTTTATTCATTGTTATAACTCAGGTCAATGACCTAATGATAGCTTTTGTATATTGCGACTTTTTCTTTTGTGGAGATTTTTAGAAAGATATTGATCAATAATCATTTTATTTAATTACTTTTCTTTTCTAACGCCTTTAAATGGTTTGTCTGAACTTGTTTTCACATCCATAAAACGACCTGTTTCACTGTCTCTTTTTACCCATAAATCATTTTGAGGATTGTGGACCTGGGAGCGATTATCAACTGCTCCTTTTCTGTAATTTTCACCAGTATTTTTAGCCATAATTTATTACCATCCTTTTTTTAAATTTATCAGTATCTTACTCTGCCCATTTCTCTTTATATACACTAACAAAAACTCCATCATTACAATACGGACATTTTTCGTTTCTCATTTTATAATTATGTAGCTTTGGATTAGGTAATTTTAATGTGTCTATCAAAAAATGATTGTTTACTTTAAAGTCCTTAAAATACCTGTCTTTTATTAGCTCACAGGTAACTAATATACCCGCTAATGCTGATATAAATGACACTGGTGCCCAAAGATTCTCAGTGGGATTTGATTTGCTAGCAATCTTACCGCTTCCACAAAATTCATGAGCATACAATGAGTCTATTGGACTATCAATCCAGCTAGAAAGATCTTTCCCTTGCTTATTAGATATAATATCAATATCGTCAATACTTAATCCTTCACTTCTATCAAAAAGATACTTTACTCTTTCTATATTGATTCCTGTACTTTCTGATATATATGCATATAATAAATCGTCATTTTTCTCTGGCAAATATAAACACCCTAAACAAGCACCATTCGTTCCAAAATCTACTCTTGCAAGGTCTATAATAGAGCCAGTTGTAGCCGCATCTATAATTAATTTAGGTAAAAAACTTTGTATGTTAAATCTTGTAATTCTTTTATCAACAGCCGTAATAAGTGTATCAATTCTTGGTTTTTCTTTAATATACTCATCAAAAATTTTATTAATAGGAATAACATCTAAATTTACAAGAGGATTTAATATCTCTTTCGCATTAAAGACTTTGCTTTTACCAATAGAAGTGTGATCAGCAATAACATATCTGTTTAGATTAGTATCTTCATAAAAATCTCTATCTATTAAACTAAGTTTACCTTGAATATTTTCAATGCATTTCAAGGTATATATTATAGAACTTCCAATAGCTACTACCCCAACTAATGTAACATCGCCAATATCAATTTCTTTTGGAAATATAGGATTTTTATTAATTGGAGTAGTATCATATGTTAATAGTGAAAATGACATTTCCGTACATATTTTACTACAGGCTGGGTTAGCAACATGTTTAAATAGTTCTGCAGTGCCAAAGCATGATGCTGCACAAGCAGCAATTGGATTTAAATTATCACTTATTATATTGTCTTTATTTATAAACACATTCCACCCATTAGACATTATCGAAACGATATCAGAAGCGCAGTCAGTATAATTTCCAATCAATAACACTCCATCGTATTTTTCTTGCAGTTCAGTATTGCAGTGAAAATTTCCTTCTGGAAATATTAGAGTTGAACTTTTCAACACATAGTCACAAAGCAATTGTTTTTCTCCATATTTGCTAGAAAGTAGAGTACCAAACGGAATTATGAAATCTATATTTAAGAATAATCTTGTTAACAAATTACAACACAAAATGAAAGTATCTTGTGCATTCTGATTGTCTTTAAATTCTCTCTGTAGGGCAACGGCAATTTTCTTAGTTGGAATTCCTGATTCATCAGCAATTCCAAAATGTTTAAATGCTTTAAAGTTTTCACTATGAAATCCTATATTCAAAATTCTAATCACCTCTTAACTGAAAGTACATCATTTACTTGTTGTAATGTTAGCGCTTCCCATTTATTAATTCCAGTTAGAATATGTACTTTAGCACTTGAAAAATCTTCAAATGCAGCATTCCCGAAATAAGGTAAAACTATCGACAATGAACCTTTTCTTCCAAGCAGACTTAATTTATCATCTCTATCAGAGTGCATAGTTGAATGTCCAGGATGTGAATGTACTTGAATCAATCCAATTTCGTTTGATAAACGTAATTCTTTCAGCACTTCTATAATAGATTGTTCTGAAATATCAAAAGAATATCCAAACTGTGTGCGTACAGCCGTTTGATTTGGAATTATCATGCCTGTAACATCAAACTGATTTTCGCTTACTCTTTTCCCTTTCCATAGAACGAAAGCCTCCTTGTCTTTTTTACCTTGTGATAATAAAAATTCTTTTGTGTCACGCATAATTTCACGTGAGACACTGTATTTTATATTCATTTTATATATCCTTTCTAAGACCTACACGCTAAAAAATGTGCATATATAGAATCTAAAACCACGGGAAGACGAAAGTCAGGCGAAGTCATTACCCAATGTGTTTGTTCGACATGATGAGAATGATATTCTCTTATCCCAGGTATACATAAAAACGAGCCTTTTGTTACACTATGCCCATTAAGAAAATAGTCCCCTTGGGGCCATTCAGAAATTTGGACAGGCAGAAAATTCTTAGAATCAACTATCTGTAATGAAATTGGAATATCATCACATAGGAGAAGAAAATAATACTCATTATGGGATTGGGGATGAATCATTGAAATAATTAGTTCTGGAAATTCATGTTTAACTATTTTCCAATTACGAATACGTAGCAAATCATAATTCTCAATTATCTTCTTAACATCAATATCAAAGTATCTTTTTACAACTTCACTGTCCATTAAGTCCCCTCCTTGGCAATTTAAATGGCACTACCTTCTCCGCCACCTGCGTTAATTTTTCTGAATTCTAATTCATCGCAATCCACAATGCCTGCTTCACTGATTTTTAGATTTATATCCAAGGCAAACGTACTTCCATTGCGATATAGACCATACTGAGCAAGCTCGTATAGCAATCCAAGAGCCTCAATCGTCTTCTCAACGACTACTTTTAGAGTATTATGGATATTAAAGTCATTTGTGAAATTGCCGTCAACTGTGATAATTGTCAATGTAATATGATTCTCGTGCTTGTCCTTATTTTCATCTTTCATTTATAATTTCTCCTATTCTTCTGTTTTTTATTATTCTGTTATTTTTAATAGTAACATATGTTATTATTAAAGTCAATAACATATGAAGTGTATAATAGTAACATTTGTTATTAATGTTGCTAACATTAATTTCATATGCTATTATTTATTTATACAAATTGATATAGGAGGAATGAACGATGTCCGTATATAAACGGATTCTAAAACGGCGTGAAGAACTTGGTCTTAGTCAAACAGATTTAGCAAAAAGAGCTGGTTTAAAACCACCTACGATTAGTCAGTATGAATCCGGATTAAGAAGCCCTTCGTATGAAGCCCTGATAAAGCTGTCTACTGCTTTAAATGTTTCTACTGATTATCTGATATCAGGAAAAGAAGTTGATTTCGATTTGTCAAATGATAAGACTATGGTAATTTTATTTAAAATAGCCCAAGATTTATCTATTGAAAATAAAGATAAGCTATTAGA
>JARLHB010000419.1 GCA_031292465.1 Ignavibacteriaceae bacterium | reverse complement strand
TTGGCGTAGGTGTAAATTGGGCAAGTAATACTTATCATCCTGAAAAAGAATTTGAATGGGCGGACAGCTCATATTATCATACAGGGTATGCACAGATACTGGACTTCCTGTTTGTAGGCAATTATTTTTATGAGACAACAAAAGAGGAAGCAATTAAGGCAAATACACCCCCGCCGGATAGTACAAAAACGCCGGACGATTATTGGTGGTATTCAGTTGAAGGCTCTGCTGATGTTGCCGTGAAGGCAGTTGATAATGCTGTGCCTGTTTATGGAAGCCTTTGGGCAAGCCAGTATATTGAAAAGAATAATCCGGAGCAATTTGTAAAAGCTATGAAAGCTGCCCTGAATAAAACAGACGGGCTTATGATATTTGATGTAAGCGAGATTGATGAATGCAATTGGTGGAACTATATAAAAGAAGCTTTGAGCAATTGATAACATATGAGCAAAAAATTAAGGACATAAAGAATTAATGACTGATATTCCCAAAGTAAATACACAGCCGCAGCGTGCTTTGGCGCTTGATGCTTTACGGGGCATTGCAATACTTATGATGGTGTTTGCTTCTGCAATACCTTTTGGTGTTTTACCATCATGGATGTATCATGCGCAGGAGCCTCCTCCACTGCATATTGCAAACCCTAATCTACCCGGTATAACATGGGTAGATTTGGTATTCCCGTTTTTCCTTTTTGCTATGGGTGCAGCAATTCCTCTTTCACTTTCAAGGAAATTTAAGCAGGGAGTGAAATCACTGAAAATTTATCAGTCTGTTATAGGCAGAGGTTTATTACTTGCCGGATTTGCAATTTATTTCTGTCAGATAAATCCGTATTCATTAAGCACTGCGCAGGATTGGAGAAGTTGGGCTATAGCTGTACTTGGATTCGCATTTGTATTCCCCATACTTGCAAGGCTGCCGGAAAGCTGGAGCAAATCTGCCAAATATTCTCTAAAGGCTATTGGCTGGATTGGGGCAGTTTCATTAATGGCAATTGTCAGGTTTCCGGACGGCACAGGCTTTTCACTTTATAAAAGCGATATTATAATTCTGGTTCTGTCAAACGTTGCTGTATTCGGCAGTATAATATGGATTATCAGCAGAGATAATTGGTTACTCAGGCTGGGCTTTCTCGGCTTTTTATTGGCTATAAGGTTATCAGCACATACAACAGGATGGGCACACACATTATGGAATATTTCACCCGTGCCGTGGCTTTTCCAGTTTAAATTTTTAACATATCTTTTTATAATTATCCCCGGAACGATAGCCGGTGATCTGATTCTTAACTGGATGAATTCTGCAAATACGCAAAGTGAAAACGTAAGTAACTGGAGTAAGATCAGGCTTTCATCAATTGCAGCAGTAGCATTCTTTATTGTAATTGAGGTTGTTGCCGGAATGAAATTGAGACTGGTATTACCTGCTTTTATTTTGTCATTAGCTTTATGCTCAATAATATGGCGGCTTACGCAGAAACCCGGGAATGCCTCGGAAAAGTTTTTATCTTCGATTTTTAAATGGGGAACTTATTGGCTTATTCTCGGCTTTTTGTTTGATTCCTTTGAAGGCGGTATTAAAAAAGACCCTTCTACGATGAGTTATTATTTTGTTACAAGCGGACTGGCAATTCTTGTTCTTATAACATTTACAATTATTATAGATATATTCGGCAAAAAGAAATATTTCGGATTGCTTATACGCAGCGGGCAGAATCCAATGGTTGCATACGGCGGGCTTAATAATATAGTTATACCTGTACTTGCTTTAACAAAATTAAATTTAGTATTGCAATATTTAACTCCAACGCCATGGCTTGGAGTTCTTGGAGGCGCATTTATTACTTATCTGGTAGCTTTGGCTGCTACTTTTGCTACAAAGAAAAAAATATTTTTACGAACATAAATGAAAACATTAAAATAAATAATAAAACGGGTTGTATATGAAATTATATTTTAAAGAAATACTGTTTAGTCTTATGCTTGCTTCGGGCAGTAATTTTGGGCAGGGGCTTAATATAGTGCCCGAACCGGTATCCGCAACATTAACCAACGATAAATTCGTACTCCAAAACGGCAGCGATATTTTCCTTCTTTCGGATAATAAGGATTTAAGAAAGGTTGCCGAACAGTTAAAGAATATTATCCATAAAAGAACCGGATTTGACCTTAATATAAAAAATGGAAATTCAGATAAGGGAATAGTAATAGGCCTGTCAGAGGGCAGTTCAGTAAAGCCTGAAGGATATGTATTAACGGTTAATAATAATTTAGTAAAAATAAGCGGTAAAGATTGTGCCGGGGTTTTTTATGGCATCGAGTCTTTCCAGGAAATTTTGAAAAGGGATTCAATACAATGTTACCTGCCGGGATGTGAGGTCTCAGATTATCCCCGTTATGGGCACAGGGGATTTATGCTTGACGCAAGCAGGCATTTCCAGTCTGTTGATTTTGTTAAAAAAGTATTAGATGTAATGGCTCTTTTGAAATTAAATGTATTTCACTGGCATTTAACCGATGATCAGGGATGGCGTATTGAAAGTAGAAAATATCCAAGGCTGAATGAAATAGGCTCTTACCGGGATTCTATAAATTCCGTTGAGAGAAACGGGTATTATACGGTGGAAGAAATACACGATGTTATTCAATATGCAAAGAATTTACATATTAAGATTATACCCGAAGTTGAAATGCCCGGGCATTCACAGGCTGTTATGGACAGCTACCCGGAACTTTTATGCCCGACAAATAAAGGCGGAAATACATACTGTGCCGGAAATATTAAAAGTTATGAGTTTATAAAAAATGTTCTTGATGAAGTGGTAAGCATTTTTAATACCGATATTATAGTTGTCGGAGGCGATGAGCGTCCCAAAGGTATCTGGGAAAAAGATTCATTATGCAAAGCTATGATAGCTAAACAAAACCTTGCTAATGAAGATTTATTGCAGAATTATTTTATGAAAAATATTTGCGACTATATTTCAGGCAAAGGCGTTAAAACCATAGCATGGGCAGAAAACCTTAAAGGCGGCGTTCCTGAAAACCAGTATGTAGAAAATTATTATCCGGATGTTTCAATGGAATCTGCAAGGGGCGGATACTATACAATTAATTCCAACTGTTTTTATACTTACTTTGATTACCCAAATACTAGCGAAGAAAAGAAAGTTAAGCCTGACTGGATGCCGGTACTTGATTTAGCAAGAGTGTACTCATTTAATCCTACGCCCGACAGCTTGGAAGATGCTTCCAAAAAATTTATTATCGGTACCGAATGCGCCTTATGGACAGAAGTAGTTATGCAGCATGATATACAGTTTCAGTTGTTCCCGAGAATTCTTGCATTTTCTGAAGATGCCTGGAGCCCGAACGAAAAGAAAAATTATGATAATTTCGTTAAGAGAGTGAAAGAAGTAAAACCCGTTATAAATTCAATGGGATTTGAATTTGATAAAGGCGGTTGGTAAGACAGGAGTTTTCTTAATAAACTCTATCTAAAAGATTAAAGTGAAAAATTTAATTATGAAAATAAATTATAAAAAAAGAGTAATTATTTATGGCATTCCGATTTTATTTCTGTTGTTGTCAAATTTAATATACTCACA
>JARLHB010000418.1 GCA_031292465.1 Ignavibacteriaceae bacterium | reverse complement strand
TGTTGGCTTTAGCCACATAATAACGGCTAAGATGCGGCTAAAGCCCGGTGTTTTGAGTTTCTATATTTTCCCCGACTTAAAAGTCGGGGCAATGTTATAAATAAAATAGTTCTGCAACACTCTCGTCAGGCAGGTTTATGCCGGGGCTATTTAAATTCTTCCTGCATGGCCGTGCTAATTAATTTAATTAGGTGACGGCGGCTCATCAATTTTTGTATCCTCCGGTATTATGCCGTTCCGGGGTATAAGTCCATATTTTTCTCTTAACTCTAACAAATACGCTCTGGGTGTATAATAATAGCTTATCAATGTTCCCTGGCATCCTCTGTCGGGCATGGCTTCCGAGAACACATTAACGCATTGATCCAACAAAGCTAATGACTCATTACATAATTTAACAATAGTATCTCTATCAGTTTGCGTAAACTCTTTAGTTTCTTTTCTCAAAAACAAAGGCTGTAACTCCGCACCCTTCTGCATGGCTTTCATATAAATAATAGTTGTCCGTAAACGGTTATCCAAAAAGCTTAGGTATTTTTTACCATTTTCATTCTGAGTTTCCTTAATACAAACTGCAAGCTTTTTTCTCGCATCTTCAAACTGTTCCTTAACATATAAAATACTGTCAACAGGCCACATTCCGAAATATCCAATTTCCCGGCGGCCATCTTTGCTGGATTCACCCCAACTCCCGCCCCATGACCCGCTCCAACAGAATCCGAAGTTAGGAAGAGAAGTGGTCATCTTCCAATCTGCTTTATTTAGTTCATTCATTGCTTCGGCATAATTTTCTCTTGAACCTATTCCCGAATTCAATGCATACTTATTATAAAAATCTTTTTCTTTAAGTTTACCATCCAAAGTAACAAGAGAAGCAAACCTTGCATTTGTTCTATTTTCGCTGGTACGCCAAACATTAAAACAAACTGCCGGTACCGGCCTGCCTTCCAATGTTTTTTGTGCATCTTCAATCAACATCCGAACGCCTTTCAATCCATTCTGCTGCACAAACATCAGTCCGTCAAATTCTAACCAACTGTACATCAGTATTCGCGGCCACTCATTAGCTTTTATTCCTATCTCCCTTACATAATTAGCAACGCGCTCTGCACTGTGCCCAGGTAAAAGCGCCATATTAACCTGTGGAGGATTATATTTCTCCATAATATCAAGGCAGGCCCTCATATATTTTGAAGTTATGCAATAGACGCCAGTGCATAACTTTATTCTGCCTGGAATATCTGGTTCCTGAATCAATAGCTTTACTGCATTAATATCATGGCATACATTATTAAAAATTCCAATAAAACCTCTTTGAGGACTTTTAAGAATTTCCTGAACTGATTTTATCTTCAAAACCGAACTATCAAAATAATTAGTTAAAATATCCTCTGCTTCTTTTCTTGGTATAATTTCACCTAAATCGCCTGCTGATTCGTCTGAAATAAGTTCCAATTTGTCTATCAAAGGATAATCATGTAATATTCTTTTAGCAGTTTTAATAGTCAAATCATATTTTGGCGAATTTCCTCTTGGCTCAAATGAAAATTGAATGGTCATTCCCGCCTTCTTAGTCTCCTTCATAACTTCTTGCAGCCATTCCACTGCCATATGGCTTCGTTCAACTGGCTGATTATAAAATGGTTCTATTTCCGGGATACAATAAAAACTTTTATTATCTATATGTTTTTTAAATACCGAAGGAGTGTCAGGCAGCGGAAAATTTATTCCGTAGAAAAAATGGCCTGCTAATGTATCCCTGCCTTTTTGCGGGCCTTCCACCCATTGATTTACATAACTATGGAAGGTTACACTATTAAACCTCATACGCGCAAGGTTGCGAATGTATTCCTTTGCATCTTCTAAAGAATAACTTGAAATATCCATCGGGAAATTAAGATGCAGCCTTATTCCTCTGTTCAATACTGACGGGGTTATAGTTTCTTTGCATCCTGCAAGCCTGTTAAAATCAATATCGTTTTGCACAGGGCCTGTAATTTCAAATGTATAACCTATTTTCTCAAGCATAGTATAAACTGCATGAAGTACACAAGTAGAATTATTCCCGGACAACAATATCTTTTGCTTATTTCCCTTAGAATGGTATTCTACCCGGAATGAATAAGGTTTTAATTTTGTATCCTTTTTCAATTGAATCAGGTAGGAATCGGCTGTCCCTGCATCCGTATTCTCCTCTATATCCTTTACTCCGGCTTTATTTAAAAAATACTTTAATTCTGTAAAAGCATATTTACAGGTGGAATCACCGGCATCATATTTTATAACCACCTGATTGGGAACCTTCGCAGATTTAGCAAGAGAAAATCCCATCGTTACAAACAATATGATAAAACATGAAAGAAAGATTTTTATTCTCATAATTTATTCTTAAGGTTAAATGAAATGGGATGGAATATACATGATAAGTTGGTCCATTTTTGATTTTAGATTCCGCATATATTGTTGAAATACTATTTTATAATTTAATCTCATTCCAAAACATGCTTATTCATCAAAATATGCGGCCAGCCAGTATCCGGATTTAATACCGGCTGGCTCGTAATTTATTTTTGAAGATTTTTACATCCCTTTGGTATTATTTGACATTATTTAAGTAAAATTAATTTTTTCGTTTCTTTAAAGTCTCCGGCCTGCATACTATAAAAATAAATTCCGCTTGCAAGACTGCTTGTATTAAATTTAATGCTATAATTTCCTGCAGATTTTTTAGTATTAATTAAAGTACAGACTTCTCTGCCCAATGAATCATAAACCTTTATGGTAACATGACTATATTTGGGAATGGAATAATTTATAGTTGTTGTAGGATTAAAGGGATTAGGATAGTTTTGCGACAGATTAAACTTTAACGGGAGACTAATTTCTTTTAAAACTGAAGTCGTAGCATCTTCAAACCCAATCCAGTTGAGATTTAGTCCGCCAGTATTAAATTCCAGCCTGATAATATTAATTTTGTTTCCGGAAGTAATATTGACTGCATTACCACCAATAGCTTTATTTGTTGCATAGACTTGCCAATCTCCGGTAGCTTTAATGGAAATAATCCCGATAGTGACCGTATCCCCTGTAGAAGTCCCTTTAATTTGCTTGACTGTAACTGATGCCCCGGTATTTGGAGCAGCAGCTCGAACTAAGACATTATAAAGTCCATCTTTTACCGAACTAAGTGTGTATTCCAGCCATTCGCCGGCATTTGTCCATCCCACATCATAACCACCGCCTGTATCACCTGTTGGTTCGGTTCCAATACCTTCTCCGGGCCTGGCTGCTTTCTGTCCATCATCTGGAGTGTTATTATGGTATGCAATTCCTTCACCACCGAAATCAAAGTCCTCTGCCTGAATAGTTCCTGGAATTGATTGTTCTTTATATGGGGCTTGTGAATTTAAGATTTTCGCATCATCTAAAAATAAAGTTCCGGCAGTATTTTCCCCGCTCATTCCCTTCAAACGAAATGCAACCCAACAGGTAGCTGCGCTATCAGGTGAAAACAAATTAACACTAAATGTTTTGTACGTATTCGTTAATAATGAGTCTTTTGTAGTTTCCGATAATACATTTCCCAGGCTATCCCGGAATCCCAGAGTAATACATAATTTAAGTGCTCCGGGTGTAGGGGTCTTTGCCTGGACACTGGCTGTATACTTCCTTCCGGAAACGACACCGACTTTAGCGTCCCAGTTATCAAGAGCCCTGTCGGTAAGTGTATTATCCGGAGTAACAAAAGTAAGCTTTACAGCCTTACTGCCATCAGCAACATCAGATGAATCGATGGCAGCAGTGCTTCCAATAGAGTTTGGCAATTCAAAGAAACGCCAGGAATCCAGCCCTGATTCAAAGCTGCCGTTATAAGCTGCCAAAAGGCTTGCATAGGGATCATGTACCGGTGTTTGTATAACTTTTTGAATAGTACCATCAGAATTAAAATACAATTTGTCAACACAAATTGATCTCAACCAGTCATTATGTGAAATGGAACTATTAAAATAGAACTGGTACCATTGTCCTTTATATTCTACAACAGAGCCATGAGCGCAGTAACTGTCGGTAGGATCCATATACACATCTTTGTAAGTCCAGGGGCCCAAAGGGTTGGTACTAATAGCATAGCGCATACGGTTATCTCCCGTTGCGTCAGAGTGGTTATCTGCATAAGTTAAATAATAAATACCGTTTCTTTTAAATACCCATGTAGCTTCATGAAAATCCTGGAGGCCTGTCATTGTCTGCATAGCGCCGTCAATTTCCATCATATTGTCTTTGAGTTTACCGCCCTTACAGATACCTCCGCCACCATAATAAAAATAATATTGTCCGTCGTCATCCTGAAAAACCTGAGGGTCTATTAAAGGTTCTAAACCCGGAATATACCCCTGACACGTAAACCCGCTATCCGGGCTTGTACTCGTCGCAATTCCAATCTTCCAGCTTGTATTCCAGCTTGAATCACTGGGGTGCGGGAAGTAAAAATAATATACTCCATTTTTATAGGCGCAGTCAGGCGCCCACATAAAACCGCCTTGCTTTCTGCCCCATGGGACCTGGCTTGCATTAAGAATTTCGCCTTCATCCGTCCAATGGATCATATCATCGGTAGAAAATACATGATACTTATCCATAAGGTCGCAACCCTGCGGCGGATCAATATCATGCGAAGGATAAACATAAAGCCGCCCGTCATTCCATACGTGCGCAGAAGGATCTGCTAAATACATGCTGGTAATAAAAGGATTTTGCTGAGCAAAACTTATATTTATTGATAAGATTAATGTTGCAAAAACGCTTAATCCAATGATTGTTAGATTTTTACATTGTTTAACCATTGCCGTAATCCCTTTAAATGATTTTGGAAACAATCAATTTTTTTCAAATTCCGATATTCGAATTCACTTATTATCAACAATATTATTTACTGCTTTTTATCACGTGGCACCGGAATATATTGCCACCTCAACCCGGGTGTAAACCCTGTAGGCCCGGGTTTTTCACGCATTAAACCAGTCAATTTGAAATAGTTTTCAAAATGGTGATTCATTATAGTTTCTCCGGCGCCTACCTGAATTGGATTCGGCCACGATTGATCGGCACCATATCCGCCTAATGCTGCAGATTTTATATCCGGAATATAATTTGGCCATGTACCCTTGTACCATGTATAACCAAATAAAAACGGATTTATTGATGATTCTTCCATCTTTTTCTTCCAATAAAGTTGAAGCTGGATGAACGGTTCTCCCGGACATGTGGCAATTACTATCTCATTATTTATTAAAATCGTTGCGATATGGAGATTGAATTCAGCCTTATTATCATACCGTCCTGTAAACTTTAATGAATCATCCATAAATTTTATATCGGTTGAATCGTTCTTCATGGGTTCAATTGATTTTGCAAGTTTAATAGCCTGATAGGAGAGCAGAAAACCAACTCTTTCGATTGAATTATAATCAGTTTGAAATGAATCATCAGGGCCGGTTCTTCTGGAACTTATTATTAATGATTCGATATTTCCTCCGGCGCCCTGCACGAAGAGACAATTCAATTTATTATCGAATGCTTTTTCTACATATCTGCAGGCCACGCCCGGATAGTCGGCTGAAATAGCATAATTGCTACAAACTACATCAGCATGGCAGGCATAATTCATCATTATAGCACGGGGCTGTCCATTTAAATCTTCTATCTTAATCACACCGACTTCAGGGTCTACCGGCCCGAATGGTATCCTGTCCGGATTTTCAGACAAATAATGATCATCGCCAAACCAGGATTCGCGAGAATGCCCGTCTTCGCGAACAACCAGCCTGTTAAAACCTAACTGCGGAAAACTTTTGCGGCCTGCGCATATTTTTGCGGGAAACATATTCTTAACAGCCATATCCACAGATTTGACTATCTGATCTCTAATATATTCAGCGCTACCTTCCGGCGACCCGGAATGTGTATGAGATGAACAAAGCATAAGCTGAGTAATTCCATACTTTTCCCTGCATATCTTCTCCAGTTCTTCGTTAGTGTATATTCCCTCGTCAACTGAAACAAAAGCAATCCTCGCTCCATTTATATCCAGTACTAAACTTCGTGCATATAATGAATCATGTACTGGCTCATCAATTTTTACTGGTGTTATGTTTACCCTGGCTGTTCCGGCTTTCATAATTCCGCTCTCGGCAATAAGATTACCTGATTGAATTAAGAAGCCTAGAACGACAAGTACTGCAATTAATAACTTATTATTTTTCATGACCGCTACTTTCAATAAGTCAAGTTCTAATAATTAATTTATTCAGAAAAGCTTAAAGCATCACTTGGATTGCTTCCCCAATCCTTATTTGCTTTATCACCCATAATTAATTCCAAAACTCCGCCATTTTGAATATCCTTGTGAGAGAACCATGGCTTATTCCATTCTTCTCCGTTTAGCTTCGCCGATTGTATATATATGTTCTTCCTGGAACAATTATTAGCAATTATCTTAAATTCTTTTCCATTATCCAGATGTATGACTGTATTTTCAAATGAAGGGCTTCCAATATTATACGTCCCGGAGCCGGGAGTTACAGGATAGATACCTATTTCAGAGAACACTACAAAAGCAGACATACCTCCTCCGTCTTCGTCGCCTGGCACTCCCTCCAGATCATTACGGAACCATTCATCTAAAAGGTAATGAATGCGTTTCTGAGTTTTCCATGGTTGGCCTGCATAATTATAAAGGTATGGGATATGAAGCGAGGGCTCATTAGCCATAGTAAACTGGCCTACGTTTCCTGTCTGATCAGGGAATTGATAATAGAAATCAAATTTACTTTCTCCCAAAGGCGCAGAAAAAGTAGAATCAAGATTCTTGATAAAGTTGGTTCTTCCTCCCATTAAGTTAATCAGGTCGGGGATATTATGCTGAACATCCCAGCGGTATGTCCATCCATTATTTTCATCATAATAATCGCGTGAACCTTTTCCTCCCGAAAAAACGTAATCAAAAGGTTCTATGAATTTACCGTCTTTATCTTTTGGATGGAAAAAGCTTGTTTGAGGATTAAAGAGATTGCGATAGTTATAGGAATCTTTTAAAAATAGTTTGTAATCATCTGTTTTTCCCAATCTTTTCGCAATCTGGGCAAGACACCATTCGTCGTAAGATGTTCCGAGCGTAACTGCAACTGCTTGTCTTTTTTCCCATGAATTAATTTGCGGAATCGTCTCTTTTTCATTTTCATGCAATGCGGGTATATAACCGTGTTCCCGGTAAAACTCATTTAGTTCGCCTGCTTTTTCGCCGGACCATGGAGCTAATGTTTTCTCCGTGATTGCATTTTTGCAAGCTTCATATGCTTTATTTATATCAAATCCTGGAATTCCTTTTACATAAGCATCAAGAATAGTAGCAACAGTATGGTTGCAATTCATACGACGGCTATCTCCGGTTACTTCCGGGAAAGTGGGAACCCAAAAATTTTTCGTTTGTTCCGACATTTCAACATAAGAATGAAGTATGTTTCCTTCTTTCTGTTTATCAATGAGAGTCCGCAAAGGATGGGCTGCCCTATATGTATCCCATATCCAATCATCAGTATAAAAAGGGGTTCCGCCATCATCGTGAACCTTGCTATCCGAAGCGCTGAAATAATGCCCATCTTCCGAAATGCAAATAGGGCGCTCATATACTCTATAAAATGACGTATAGAATATAGTTTTATCATTATCAGTACCTCCCTGCACAGCAATCTTACCTAATGCATCATTCCATATTTTTCTTCCTTCTGCAGCCAAGGTATTCACATCATAATTCCGGATTTCCCTTTCCAGATTTTTCTTTGCCTGATCTGTACTTATAAAAGAAACACCATAGCGAACATGCTTGCTAAGATTCTTTTTTACAAATTTCAAAACTACGGTTGCAGTTTCTTCATCGTTCTTCAGATTAAGAAGTTTTCCATTTTTAAGTGCAAATACACCGGATGTTGTTTCTTCAGTTTGAAGATAAATGTAGACGGTAGTTTTATTTTCAAGAGACTGATACCCCGAGACAGCATTTCCGTCCCACTTTAATCCTCCCTTTCCGGAATTAATAATCAGATATTGCGTCTTATCCTGCCCAAATTTAAAATCATAAACAGCTGATTGGTGTGAAGGAGCATAACTAACTTCTGTCTCCTGTTCATCAAGATAAACAGAATAAAAATATGGTTTAACATTTTCCTGATCGTAACTGTATTTTATTACCGGCTTAATTGCTGATTCGTCTCCCTGAAACGGGCAAATATCAAAAGCAGATATACCGCGGTGACTTGTAACAATAAGAGGTAAACCACTCAATAAGTCTGAAGTATAATCTTCACGATTGGGATATACTCTCATTATACTATTAGGCAAACTGACTGTCGGATAGGTAGGCACCAGCAAATGACTGATATTGCCCATGTAAGGATTAACATAATCAACAGGTTGTTTTTGCTCTGCTTGAAGAGATGTACATCCTAAAATCAGGAGTACTACCGCCAATAAAACCATAATTCTTTTTTTCGTTTTCATATTCTGTATATTTTCTGTTATTACTGATTTTATATTATAATTAAATACTTAATTATTGTTGCTAAGGTGAATCTACATAATTATAAGGGTTCTCATTTTTATCGATGTACGCAACAACCTGTACCACTGCATTCTTTTTCTCAATAGATATCCGCAGAACAGAAACATAATTTCTCGCACCACAACCTATTATTATGACAGTCTTTTTATTATCACCTTTGATAAGCATATAATCCCATGATTGATTCTCATGAATCGTAGTCAAAACCAAATTAAACAGGGCTGCACCACTTTCCGCAGCCCAATCGATAGCTTTCTATAAATTGATCTATTTTACAAAGGCACAATTCTACGTTTTAACATAAAATCCCTAATGCTCTTTAAATTCGAAGCTGTAACATTGCCACAAAGGCAGAACAAATCAGATGTTTGTATGAATATTTTTTTATTAAAATAAAATTTTAATAAAAGACGGGAACTAATTTCGTTCCGGTAATTTCAAAGACAAAGGCTCTTCTCCGCGAAGCGCTTTAGCAGCTTTGCCCGTCAGCCATAGATAAAAATCAGATGGCCGTCCATCCAGGCCGTTGAACTGTGCTACTTTACTAACGGGGACATCATTTGTGCATTTGAAGATAGCTGTACCTTCGTTTACTTCATCAAACATGGCTACGTACAGCATGTCAGCGCCGGAGCCAATAGCTGTAGAGATTAAATCCCAATAAAACTTTCCGCCTTGACGGGGAATCGAACCTACCGGTTTTACATCCTCAGAAAACGCATGAGTACTTAAATTGTGCCAGCTAAAACCCGGATAAACACAAGGCGCATAATCGATATTGTTTTCTTTGCACCATTTCATATCGGCAATAATATCGTCGCGATAACGATCCATATCATGATGCAGAAGAGGGCTGAATCTTTGTACCACCCATGGCATTATGATATCCACCTGTTTAATAATTTCATGCAAATAAGGATCGTGATTACAATCTGCATTAAGATCCCGCCAAAACGTAGGTACTCCCAGCATTACGGAACATCCGCCATATACAGGATCATTTTTAAGAAAATCTATTAATCGTTTTATACCAATATTTCTAATATCATATGGCCTGTCAGGAAAGCCTAAGCCCCAGATAACTACTAAGGGTTTATCCCTGTGATGAAGATATGTTTTGGTTCCAGATTGATTTGTCACTTTTAATGAATCGACAAGGAATTTCCAATCCTTAATAACCGAAGAACAGTCTTCGCCGTCTCCTTTTAGGCCTGAAAGATCATACATTACTGCTATAGCCCGGTCATATTTGGAAGCTGCTTCTAAAGCGTATTTCAATACAGTATTTGATGCCTCTCTTTCATAACCAGGTTTTGTTGAATTAAAAAAGCGCTGCATAAAGACGCCATCAAGCCCGTATTCCTTCATCCATTTGAAATGAAGGTCAACAGTGCTTTGATCAGTTGAGTTGAAAAAACGCGCAGTACTTCCGTCAGCTAATTTCAAACCTGTCGGATATGTTTTTTCATATTCTGTCACATCAGGCCACATGTCAATGCTGATTCTATTTTCATCAGGATACATCGTGCCGTTTTGGGGAGCCCTAAACCAACCCTGATAACCTGCCATTACCAGCCCCTTATAAGTTAGATAATCGGTTGTTTTTGAGTGTTTATTCTGAGCAGAAATTCCAATTGAAAAGAGAAATAAACAAATCACTAAAGGGAATAAATGTTTTTTCATTATCATGATTTTCGATATTATAGGGTTAAGCATAGAATTATTATACTCTTTTGGACTAATAAACAGCCCGGCTTAAAAAACAGCCGGGCTTTTTGTTTTACATCAGCGAAAGGAACATTATTAAGTAACTACACTATTTAAGGAGAACCATTTTCTTTGTAGATGTAAAATTAGGAGTAGAAATTGTATAGAAATAAACTCC
>JARLHB010000040.1 GCA_031292465.1 Ignavibacteriaceae bacterium | reverse complement strand
TATGCCGAAAAGTAAAAATAAGCTCGTGGTAATTACTAAGTAATATTAAGTTTCATGCAAAGATTAAATATGAATTCAAAAAAGACAATGCCGGTCTTCAAATTATTTTATTCCCAAAACTTAAAATTATATAAGATCATGATACCCTTTATCATGATCTTATTCTTTTTAACGGAAAATGTTCAAGCACAAAATAGTATTGCAAGGAACGTTAAAAAGGGACTGGAATTCGGATATGACTTTTATTGGGATAAAGCCGAAAAGACGTTCAAAAGTATAATCAAGAGCTATCCGAATGACCCGCGTGGTTACCATTACGAAGCAAGCATTTATTTTTGGAATTATTTGAACAGCCACGATAAAAAAAGTTATAATGCTTTTATTGCTTACTCAGATTCTGCTATTGATAAAGCCAAAGCCATTCTTGATAAAAATCCCAAAAACCTTGATATCCTATATGTAATAGGAGCCGATTATAGCTACAGAACATTAATATCAGTTAAAGCTGAAAAATTTCTTGATGCAGTCTGGGCAAGCAAAAAATCTGAATCTTACTTAGGTAAAGCATTGGAAATTGATTCATCATTTTATGACGCTTATCTCGGGCTCGGCCTTTATTATTTCGGTGTCGGGCAAATTCCTTCATCATTCAGATGGGCATTAAATATTGCCGGAATTCACGGCGATATGAAACTTGGATTAAAATATATTAAAAAGGCAGCTAACAACGGCAATCTTACTAAAGTTGAGGCCCAATATTTTTATTCACAAATACTATCAGATTATAAGTTTGAATATGAGCCCGCATCTCATTATCTGCAGAATCTGACAAGCAGATACCCGGGCAACCTTTTGTTTAGCTATTCAAGTGCTGTACTGGATATAAAAAGAAGAAGATTGAATGACGCTGAGAAAATTCTTTCCAAAGTTATAAACAGTAAAGATGAAGGTTTTAAACAAATAATATCATTCTCCAATTTCTTAATGGGTGACATTTATTTTAAAAAGAACCAATTTGAAAACGCAAAAGAATATTACTCTGCGTTTGTATCCTCCACGGGCAATAAAGATTATAAGGGAATTGCATACTTAAGACTTGCTATGTGTTATGAAATTTCAGGCGATAGGAATGATGCTGTTAAATATTTCAGCTTATGCGACAAAGGCAATATGGATATTGAAGATGATATTTATGCAAAAAGAGTCGGCCAGATTTACAGCGGCAGGTCTATGGCCGCTACAGAAATGGATTTGGTAAAATGCGAAAATATGATAGACAACGGCAGATTTAAAAATGCAATAGATTCTTTGTTGAGTTTAATGGAGAGAGTTAAAACCGATCGTTTAAAATCAATGGTAAATCTTTATATTAGTGAAGCATTTTATTGCCTTGGCAAAAACAGTGAGTCTATAAATTATGCTGTTGCAGCCAGGTCATTAGATTGTGCCGAAGAAAAGTGGGTTAAACCGTATGCATGTTATTATGCTGCAAGGGCAAACGACAGGCTTAATAAAGATAGCGAAACTAAAAAATATGTTGATGAAGCCGAAGGTTATTCCAACTATGATTATCAGAAAAAATTAGATAATTTACTATCTGCCTTATAGAATTATAATTATTTTTGTCTATTTGCATAAAACATATTAGTATTAATTGATAAAATTTTCCTATTTAACTATTTTGAATAAGCTGTAAGATAAAGTTATTTTGAAAATAGCAGTTTTCGTATCGGGTAGAGGTTCTAATCTTCAGGCTATATTAAACTATGCCGAAGAAAAAAAGAATATTGAAGTAAGTGCCGTATATGGCGATAAGTCAAATTGTCCGGCATTTGATGTAGCGGCAAGGTATTCTATACCAACATTTAGTTTGGGAAATAAAGAAGGCTGTATAAGCTACAAGGATCTGTCAGGGGAACTTTCAAAGTTAAAAATTGAACTTATTGTACTTGCCGGATTTTTAAAGCTGATTCCGGATGAAGTTGTTTTAACCTTTGATAAAAGAATAATTAATATTCACCCGGCGCTTTTACCGTCTTTTGGAGGTAAAGGTATGTTCGGAATAAATGTTCATAGAGCGGTTTTTGAGTCTTCAGCAAAAGTGTCCGGCGTTACCGTTCACTTTGTTGACACAACTTACGATACTGGAAAAATTATTGCCCAAAGATGCGTTGACATTTCTGATGTAAAATCGCCTGAAGAGATTGCTGAAAGAGTTTTAAAAGTTGAACACCAGCTTTTACCTTTTGTTGTTTGTAAATTTGCAGACGGCAAAGTTAAAATTATTGATAACCGCGTTGTAATTTTGGAATAGTATTAAATTAGTAGAGACGGGGCATCAGTCACGGTGAAGCCGTGACTTGATGGATGCCTGTCTTTACAATAAAAAATAAGAGCAGGATATAATATTGAAAAAGTTAGCATTAATAAGCGTTTCAGATAAAACTAATATTAAAGAATTTGCCGGGGAATTAGTAAAACTTAATTACAGCATAATTGCAACTGGCAATACTGCTAAGATGCTTAATGAAGCCGGGGTTGAAGTTACAGAAATAAGTTCACTAACAGGGTTTCCTGAAATATTTGACGGCAGGGTTAAGACATTGCATCCTAAGATATTCGGAGGCATCCTTTTTAGACGCGATAACACGGAAGACCAAAAGCAGGCCGAAGAAAATGGAATATTGCCGATTGATATTATTTGTGTTAACCTTTACCCGTTTGTTAAGACTGCCGAAGACCCGAATTCAAACCTTGATAAAATAATTGAGAACATAGATATAGGCGGCCCAAGCTTAATAAGGGCATCGGCGAAAAATTATAAGTTTGTTTCAATACTTACAGATCCGCTGCAATATGATTCTTTTTTAACAGAATTAAAAGCTGGCGAAGTTAGTGAATCGACACGTGAAAATTTAGCTGTAGCAGCTTTTTCGCATACAGCTTATTATGATACCTATATTTCAAACTTCCTTGAAAAGGAATTTGAAATTCCGTCCACGCACATAAGAATAAATTATCCCAAAGAAAAAGTTTTACGGTATGGAGAAAATCCGCATCAGAAAGCTGCATTGTACGGAAACTTCCATGAATATTTTGAAGTCTTTCACGGTAAAGAAGTATCATACAATAATATACTTGATTTAGTTGCCGCAGTTGAACTTATTGAAGACCTTGGCGATAATTCATGTTCAATTATAAAACATCAGAATCCTGCTGGAGCAGCAATTGGCACAGACTTATTTGATGCATACGGAAAGGCGCTTAAATGCGATCCTGTTTCTGCATTCGGAGGTATTGTTACATTTACCGGTATAGTAGATGAAAAACTGGCATTAAAATTAAATGAAATATTCCTGGAAATAGTCTGCGCGCCTGGATTTACAGATGAAGCAATAAAGGTCCTTTCTAAAAAAAGAGACAGACGGCTTTTGCGCCAGCTTAAACCGGTTAGCGGTGAAAAATTAGTTTATAAAAATATTCCCGGGGGGATAATAGTTCAGGATGCTGACAGGATTACGCTAAATGAGAATGAACTTAAGATTGTAACCAATAAGAAACCCACTAAAGAAGAACTTGAAGATTTAAAATTTGCGTGGATTATTTCGAAGCATACTAAATCTAATGCTATTATATTTGCTAAGGACAAAGCTGCACTTGGTGTAGGAGCCGGACAAATGTCTCGTGTTGATTCTGCAAAGATAGCGAATATGAAAGCTGAAGAACATGGATTGGATTTGAAGAATTCTGTTGCTGCCTCCGATGCATATTTTCCGTTTGCCGATGGTTTATTGGCTATTGTTAAATGCGGCGCTACTGCCGTTATTCAACCGGGAGGATCGGTAAGGGATAATGAAGTTATTGAAGCAGCAAATCAAAGTAATATTTCAATGGTTTTTACAGGTATAAGACACTTTAAACACTAAGAGGATTTATGGGAGTTTTTGATTTTTTCTCGGCTGATATAGCCATGGACCTTGGAACTGCAAATACTCTTATCTATGTGAAAGGTAAGGGAATTGTTCTAAATGAACCTTCAATAGTAGCCTTTGACAGGAATACGAAGAAGATTCTTGCCCTTGGCAACAAAGCCAAAGAAATGCAGGGAAGAGAGCATAAGGAGATAAGAGTTACCCGGCCAATGCGTGACGGTGTAATTGCTGATTTTGAAATAGCCGAAGGAATGATTAGGGC
>JARLHB010000417.1 GCA_031292465.1 Ignavibacteriaceae bacterium | reverse complement strand
TGCGGTAGGCGCTATTTCGCCATTTATATAAGTACCCGTTGTGTGAATTATATAAATATATTGCGTACTTCGACCTCCCCTTGCCAAAGGCATCCCTATGGGATAATCCCCTCCTTAGTAAGTCCGAAGGACTCCTTCGGAGGAGGGGAACGGCTTCAGCCGGGGGGTGGTTTTAATATTGGTAATATTTAATAAAATATTAAAATTATTTTCATTGGTACTTTGCATTAATTCACACGACGGGTAAACATAAGAATATATAAATGAATCTCTGGCAAAGCTTAAAAGGCATACCGAGAAGCATGTGGCTGCTGTCCGCATCTACGCTCATCAACCGTACCGGTACAATGGTGCTTCCGTTCCTTGCAATTTATTTAACGAAAATAGAGCATGTTTCGGAAGGGCAGGCAGGACTTGTATTAACCTTCTATGGAATAGGCTCGCTTATTACCTCGCCGTTTGTAGGGAAAATTGCCGACCGCATAGGGCAAATAAAAATTATGGAAACCTCGCTTATTTTATCGGGAGTTGTGCTTCTATTTTATTCATTTGTAAATAATTTTGTACTAATTCTTCTTATGACTTTTATCTGGTCGGTTATAAACGAGGCATTCCGTCCGGCAAATCTTTCTTTAATTACAGAAATAGTGCCCCCGGAATTAAGGCGGCCTGCTTTTTCGCTTAACAGGCTTGCAATAAATCTGGGAATGAGCATTGGCCCGGTTGTGGGCGGGATATTAATTATTTTTAACTTTCATACAATCTTTTACGCCGACGCACTGACATCAATAATTGCAGGCATATTTCTAATTTCAGAGCATAAAAATTTTATCACAAAGAAAACACCTGGAAAAGTACAAGAGCAGGGAAGTAAAAAAAGAGTTTTTATACCTGTTAAAGATAAAAGATTATTGTATTTCTTAATTTCATTGCTGCCGGTAATTGTAGTCTTTTACCAGTTGCAGGCTGCAATACCGTTATTTGTTGTAAAGAATCTCGGTTTTTCGGAAGCGGCATTCGGGTCGCTTATTGCCATAAATACAGTAATGATTATTTTTATTGAGGTCCCGTTAAACAACGCTATAATAAAGTGGTCGCACAGGAAGGCTCTTTCAATAGGGGCGTTATTATGTGCTGTTGGGTTTGGCGGTATGGCTGTTACAACAAATATATACGGGCTTGTAATAACTATAGTAATCTGGACGTTCGGCGAAATGATTTTCTTCCCTTCAAGCGCGGCATATATGTCTGATATTTCTCCTTCCGAAAAGCTTGGCGAGTATATGGGGTACTATCAGATGATATTCAGCTTTTGTTTTGCATTCGGCCCGTGGCTGGGCACGGTTGTATTTCAGCATTTCGGTGCAACGGTTTTATGGAGCGGGGCTTTCATTGTCGGTGGCATATCTGCGTTAATGATGCTTGGCCTGAAAGCCAAGCCGGTTGCAGGCAAAGCTGCTTTACCTTCTTCTGATTTATAGGCTAAATATGCTGTATTAAATGTATTGATGATTCCCGGAAAATGATTGATAGTTTTTATTTTATAAAGTAATTTAGTACAAATCTTATTATTAATTAGGGTAGATTAGCATTTATGGGGAATCTTACGAGAGTACATTTTCAAAAGTAATGTTTAAACGGGATTCCGGTGAAGTATATCCAGTATATTAATTTCAGATTAAATCATTTTATTATTTATGAACAGATGTGAATATAATTAAGGATAAAAAAGACGTATACAATTTTTATCAAATTTACATTCTCTTTTCAGTTTTATCATATTATTAAGGACAGGGTGGAAAAATGGCGAGAAAAAATCTTTTATTGTGGTCATTAGCATTCTATTTATCGTTCACTTCAATAATGATGGCGCAAAACCCGAAATGGATAAACTATATCGACAGGCAAAATGTTTATTCTACAGCCGTAGAAGGTAACATTGAATGGATTGGAACATCGGGTGGCTTATTTAAGCTGGATGTGAAAACCAGCGAAATGATTTTTTTTAACAAAGCTAATTCAGGCTTACCGGATAATTATATCAAGACAATAGTAGTAGACGGCTTAGGTAATAAATGGATAGGAACTAGAAGCGGCGGTCTTGCTAAATTTGACGGGTCTAACTGGACTATTTATAATACTTCGAATTCGGGTCTACCCGATAGTGATATAACTTCAATTGCAATAGACGGTTTTGGTAGTAAGTGGATTGGAACTTACAATGGTGGTCTTGTAAAATTTGACGGAACTAATTGGACTATTATTAGTAATAATAATTCGAATTTCTTCATGCCCAATTATATTACTTCAATTGTAATAGATGGTTTCGGAAATAAATGGATTGGGACTAGTATTGGGCTTTTAAAATATGACGGTTCCAACTGGTCCGTTTATGATTCTTATAATTCGGCTCTTCCTATTGGTTTTATCACATCTTTGGCGTTAGATGATTCGGGTAAAATATGGATAGGAACTTACGGTTATAGTCTTACAAAATTCGACGGCATCAACTGGACTGTTTACAGTACTTCAAATTCAGGCATGCCTAGTAATGATGGCATTTGTTCAATAGCAATAGATAGTTTGGGGAATAAGTGGATAGGGACTAATGTTGGTGGCCTCATTAAATTTGATGATACAAACTGGACAGTTTACAATACTTCAAATTCCGGCGTACAGGGTAATAATGTTATCTCATTATCTATAGATAGTTTGGGGAATAAATGGATCGGGACTACAAGCGGCTTTGTCAAATATGACGATACAAACTGGACAGTTTATAATATTTCAAATTCAGGATTACCTAAAAATAATTCTTTAACTTCATTAGTAATAGATAGTTCCGGGGATAAGTGGATTGGAACTCTTTTTAGTGGCCTTGTTAAATTTGATGGTGTTAACTGGACTATTTATGATACCTTAAACTCAGGCTTGCCTTCTGACTGGGTCTCTTCAATTGCAGTTGACGGTTCTGGAAATAAGTGGATCGGGACTTCTAAAGGTCTTGTAAAATTTGACAATACCAATTGGACGGTTTATGATACGTCAAACTCTGGTTTACCGGATAATAATGTTACTTCAATAATGGCAGACAATTCGAGAAATGAATTGATTTTGACTGATGATAATAAAAATGGGCTTGTCAAATTTGACGGTGTCAACTGGAAAATTTATAATGCTTCAAATTCCGTT
>JARLHB010000416.1 GCA_031292465.1 Ignavibacteriaceae bacterium | reverse complement strand
GTGTAAGTTCGGGGTTTAATTCCTGGATGGTTTCAAGGTCTACTCCTGCACATTTAGCAAGAAAGTTCAAATCAATAGCGCCTTTAACCGGGTATGTGGTATAATCAAGAGGTTTTTGAAGGTTGATATTGTTAAATCCATATTTCTCAGGATTCATAGCTATAAGGCTTACAGCAATATACTGAGGAATATAGCTTCTGGTTTCTTTAGGAAGGAATTCTTTAACAGTCCAGAAGTCATTAGAACCTGCTCTTTGAACTGCACGCGTAATTCTTCCTTCACCTGCATTATATGAGGCTAAAACAAGATACCAGTCGCCTAGATCATTATAAAGATCCTTTAAATGGTTTGCAGCAGCCATAGTTGATTTTTCAGGGTCTCTTCTTTCATCAAAATAGAAATCAGAACGAAGGCCGTATAACCTGCCGGTAGATTTGATAAACTGCCAAAGGCCAACTGCGCTGGCCCATGACCTAGCAACAGGGTTTACGCCGCTCTCTACCATAGTTAAATAAACAAGCTGCTTAGGCAGATGCTGCTGTTCGAAAACTTTTTCCATCATAGGAAAATACTTGCCTGAACGTTCCAGCCAAAGCTGCATGTGGCTGCGGCCTCTTCCGGTAAAATACTCTATGTATTGTTCAACGTAGGAATTCTCAACAAGCGGAATTTCTGAAGTTACATTGACAGGTTTTGTGTCTTTTGCATCCACTTTAACTTTTATTTCAGGAACAGATTTACCCATCCATTCTTCCAGTGCAGCAAAAGATACATTCGCGGGCAATTCCGGAAGGCCGTCTACATATTTTTTGTAGTCGTCTATAATAGATTTTTCTAACTCAAGGTAAGCTTCGTTTTGCTCTATACCAGGGTAATAACTAAGGTTATTTATAATCCTGAGAGCCGATTCATAGTTATTTACTGATTCTACTGTACTGTTTTGTTCCTGTTTTGCAAGCGCTACAACATAAAATTGGCGCGCCTGTTCCAACATTTCCGATACGATTCCAACTTTTTGTGACTGTGTTTGTGTTTCTTTAGAATTTTCATTCTTTGCTATTTCTTTATTTGCTCCGCATGAATTTAACAGTAGAGCAAATAAAGACATAGCAACAAACGGTAAAATTCGTTTTTGCATGCCTTCTCCATTATTTTAAGATTTATAATTCCAATATAAGACCTATATTCTTTTTAATCAAGTAAAAAATGAACAAAAAACTATAATCCATCAATCTGCAATGGGTTACTGAACGAAAAAACGCTATAATGGGATATTTCCATGCTTCTTTCCGGGGTTCTTATCCACCTTAGTCTTCAGTATTTTGAGTGCACTAACCAGCTTAACCTTTGTATCACGGGGAAAAATTACATCGTCTATGTAACCTCTTTCAGCCGCAATATAGGGATTTGCAAATTTCTCTATGTATTCCGAAAGCTTTTTCTCAAGTTCCGCCTCCGGATTTTCAGCAGCGGTTATTTCTTTTTTAAAAATAATCTCCACAGCGCCTTTCGGCCCCATAACGGCAATTTCGGCAGAGGGCCATGCAAAGTTAAAGTCGCCGCGTATATGTTTTGAATTCATTACATCATAAGCGCCGCCATAAGCTTTCCTGGTAATTACAGTAACTTTGGGAACTGTCGCTTCGCAAAATGCATATAAAAGCTTGGCGCCATTTGTTATAATACCTCCCCATTCCTGCTCTGTACCCGGTAAAAATCCCGGCACATCAACTAAAACAAGCAGCGGTATATTAAAAGCATCGCAGAATCTTACAAACCTTGCGCCTTTGGCAGATGCTTTTATATCCAGCACACCCGCAAGTACCTCCGGCTGGTTTGCAACTATCCCCACAGACATCCCGCCAATTCTTCCAAAGCCAATAATTATGTTTTCGGCATATTCAGCCTGCACTTCAAAGAAATCATTATCATCAACAAGTAAATTTATTACCTGTTTCATATCATAGGGTTTATTGGAATTATCCGGTATTATCGAATCCAGCCTTTTATCCGCGGTAAGAGTTGATTCATTAAAAACCAGATCGGCAGGCTTATCCATAAAATTTTGAGGCAGATAGCTGATAAGGTGCCTTACATTTACCAGGGTTTCTATTTCATTCTCATAAATAAAATGCGCTACTCCGCTTTTTGAAGCATGAGTTTCTGCGCCGCCCAAATCTTCAAAGCTTACTTCTTCATGGGTAACGGTTTTTACTACATTTGGACCTGTAACAAACATATAACTGGTATTCTTCACCATAAAAATAAAGTCAGTTATTGCAGGCGAATACACAGCGCCGCCAGCGCACGGCCCCATAACCACCGATATTTGAGGGATTACCCCGGAAGCCAATGTATTAAGCAGAAATATATCCGCATAGCCGCCCAGGCTTACTACCCCCTCCTGAATTCGAGCGCCTCCGGAATCATTTAACCCGATTACAGGTATGCCAAGCTTCATTGCCATGTTCATAATCTTTATAATTTTTTCTGCATGGCTTTCAGACAAAGACCCGCCGAACACGGTAAAGTCCTGGCTGTATAACGCAACCGGCCTTCCGTCAATCTTGGCAAACCCGGTTACTACGCCGTCCCCCGGATAACGTTTGGAACCAATTCCAAAATCCGTTGCACGGTGTTTAACAAACATATCAATCTCTTCAAAACTGCCTTCGTCAACCAGCAGCTCAATTCTTTCACGCGCAGTAAGTTTGCCTTTTTTATGCTGCGCTTCTGTTTTATCCGGTCCCCCGCCAAGTTTTGATTTTTGTTTTCTTTTTCTCAGGTCATCAAATTTATCGGGCATAATAACTACTCTGTATTAAAAGTTCTGAAATAATTATTTTCTTCTTAATGTCTCTTTGTGTTCTCAGTACCTTAGTGGTAAAATGGATTTAGATTTTAATTAGAATATAAGACCTCACTACTTAGATACACTAAGAATTTTTCCAAGCTAACTTGTAACTTCAGCCGGATGAAGTTGATAAATAATAGCAACTAATACATTGTCTGAAATAGAAAAAGTTTGCCAATATATCAACCACCCCAGGCTTCAGCCTTCGGCTGATCGGCCTCTGGCCGAAAAGCCTCTCCCCTCCTTACTAAGGAGGGGATTAAGGGGAGGTCGAAGTACTCAAAATATTTATATAATTTAGATCTTGTTTACGCAACAGGCTACTGCTATTATATTATCAGAGCTTAATAATTTATAGTATTCAGACATATTCCTTATTTCAAAGGAACGTTTTCATAGCTTAATAATAATTTATCAATTTCGGTTTTTACAGAATTGTAATAATCAGAATGCACATTAACATCTTTGGATTTATCGATGTCTATAGTATCCGCAAGCCTGCCGGGGTGTCTCTTCATCAGGATAATTCTATCGGAAAGTAAAATTGAATCGCTGATATTAGTCGAAGCAATTATAAAGGTAACATTTATTTTTTGCGCTACGTCTTTTATAAGATTAAAAATTTCTTTTTTCGTTTCGCCGTGTAAATTCTTTAGCGGTTCATCCAATAAAATTATTTCCGGCCCGGCAGCAATTGCCCGCGCCAGAGAAATTCTGAACCTGAACCCGAGGCTATTATCATCCGGGAAATGCTCTTCATAGCTTTCTAATCCAGTAAGTAATATAGCTTCGCTTACTTTGCTGCCTGTATCTTCGACCGTGTTTAAAGCGAATTCCACATTCTGCTTAACATTCAGCCACGGAAATGAAGACGGGTTTGACGGGATAAAAGCAATTTTTCCTTCCGGTTTGTTATATGCTTTGCCGGAAAGAATTACTTCGCCTTCGGAGGGCTTTTCAACTGCCGATAAAATCTTTAATAAGGTTGTTAATTCCTGCGATGAAGCGGATAAGAGCGATATAATTTGTCCTGCCTGTGCAGGTTTATTTATCTGGAGGCTTACTTTATCAAGAATGCGCACCTTAGAGCCTGCAAGGCCGTGCACAGCTTTGGAAATGTTTTTTAATTCAAGTAAAATTTCCCGGATCAATCTAAGCTCCAGCGATAAAACTTATTCTTAAAATATTTTATTAATTGAGCCCCGATAAAAATTATAACGCCTGTAATTACAGATACTGTAAATAACGCCGACAGGTCTTTGTAATCCAATGCAAGCCGGTATATCCTGCCAAGTCCGTACCCGCCTTTAATAAACTCAAATACAATAAGCACAGACCATATCTTAAACTGTAATGCAATTAAGTAGTCTACTATAGCAGGCTGCATTGATTTCCAGATTACTTTTTTTGCTATTACATCATTCCCTGCCCCGAGTGAAACGGCAGAATCAATATACTCGCGTTTAATTTTTACGGCTTCTTCTTTTACCTTAATTACTATTGAGAATAATGCAATCAGGAATGCAAATAAATACTCAATATACGCTGAGCCCGGCAGCCAGTAAATAAAAAATATTCCGAATATTATTGCAGGCACATACGTGGTAAACCAGTGCAGAGACGACAGGAAATCATACACAAAATGATTACGCCTTATAATATAAGCGCTAAGCAGTGAGGTTAAATAATAAGCAATAATTATGGACAGGTAAACTGCCGATATGGTTATTATAAAATTATAAGGCAGCTTGTAATAACTCCATAATGCGCCGAAAGACATAAGCACTACTGACGGCTTTGGCAGTATATTATTTACCGGCAGTATGAATTCAAACAGTAGAACCCATAAAACGAAGTAAGCAATTATATACTTGTAAATATTTTTAGCCGCAGCTTTTTTAAATCTCATGTTGAACTATTGCCGTAATGTTAGAGATTATAAATAGATTCAAAAACGTGATTTAATATATCAAATTGAAAACTTTATAGCAATTAGGGTTATAGGGCTTTTTCTATGACATTCATAATTCATCAAAATCATTCGGAACAATTCCATATTGAAGAGTTGCTTGCACAACTTTATCAAAAGATTTCATATTAGGAATAATG
>JARLHB010000415.1 GCA_031292465.1 Ignavibacteriaceae bacterium | reverse complement strand
TCTGCTGATGCATTAATTTCTATCAATACGTCATTTAATGAATTGAGGGTAAAGTTCATAGTATCCTTAATTTTAGCAAAATCTCCTTTATAGTCTCCTTTTATGGTATCCGAAAGATCTTTATTTGCCATTTCTTGCAGTATCAATATAGTCTCTTCCATTGGGCTTAACACCGCCATTATTGTACTATTCATACCTTTAATGACTTCTTTATAGCTCCCTTCAAATTTATCTTCATCGCCTCTAACGCTTAAATCTCCATTAATAGCAGCCGTTGCAAGTATATTTGCTTCATCTATTAAGCCTTGTATTGATCCCATCATAGATACTGCTGCCGGTATTATGTTGTCATTATCAGACCGTTTTCCTATTTTACGATATGTCTCTAATAAACTTATATCACCCAAAGAACATTTGGTAAATAAATTCTCTATCCCCAACAATCTTGCATGCACCTCATTTATGTAATCTGCCTGTTCCTTTAGCTGCCCTTTATAATTTCCTGTCATTTTTAACGAATAATCATTTACAGACATTTTACCTAGAACTTGGCTGGCTTCATTTAACATTTCAACTATTCCATCTAAAGTTTGGTTAATTCCTGATATAATTTCTTTATACCCTCCCTTATATTTGTCTGTATTTCCTCTTACAGAAAGATCCCCCTCCGCGGCTGCGGCTGTCAGCATTTTTGTTTCTTCTACAACCTGTCTTAATTGTTCCACTACGTTTTTCATGCTTTGTGATAATATATCTTTTTCCGATTTTGGTATTATTTCAAACATTAGGTCTCCATCAGCTATTTTTTGAGCCACTTCTGACTGAAATTCTATATTTTTGACCATGCCAGTAAATGCACTCATTAGTTGTCCTATTTCATCTCTTCGTTTATCAGCTACTTTAACATCAATATCCCCCTGAGCAAGCTTATTCGCTGCATTAGTAACGATTTTAAGGGGTATTGAAATCAGTTTGCTTACAATAACTTTTGTCAATAAAAATAACAGTATACACGATATTAACGTAAAAATAATAACGATAGGTATATATCCATGAACCATTTTTAATACATCATTGGCATTAACGTCACATCCGACTACACCTACAATTTTACCATCTGAATTAATAATTGGCGCAAATCCTGAAATCAGGTATCCGTACTCTGGACCGTTATAGTAAACATTAGAAGTAGTCCCTTCTCCTGTTGCCAGTGTCGTTGCAGGCTCTGGCCCGTAAATACTTTTTTTATCCATATGTCCAAAATTGGTAACAACCTTATCTCCTGGTAAGTCGCCAGTAGCAATATATTTATAATCTGTTCCTGCATCAGTCATTGAATATATAAATGCAACACCTGTCCTCTTTTTAGCATCACACATCATATTCTTGATAACAGGATAATATTGATCCTTTTTATTAGACTTATCGTAATACGCAAATTCATCTCCATTGATAGCTGATGCAACAGATTGTGCAATTTGAAGTGCCTCATGTCCTGTTAATTTTATTGAATTATTCCTATAATTGTAATAGCTAAAATAACCAATGGCAGACGCAAAAATTAATATCATAATTAGCACAATAGCTGAAATCCTTGAACCAATTGAAACAAAACCTCTTTTTTTTAACATAATAAACCTCCTATTTATCACTATGATTTCGAAATATCGACCTTTCTTTAATTACAATAAAAAATTCCCCTTTTGATGGTTAGGCTGCCATACACAAACGTGCTTAGACCCTTTAACTTTGCGCCGCTACTTTTCAGTAGGTTTGCCTTTATCATTGAGGAATTATAGTCGAATATCTACTCAGTTATTAATATATTAGGTTAAAATATAAATTAGTTGTACTATATTCTTTATTGCAAATTTTGTCAATATAGTTACATGTTAAGAATATTCTGTATATTGCCACATTTGTGCTAATGATTACTAGTTATAAGTGTATAACTAAAAAGATTAATATTGCTAACGCAAAAATAGCAAAGAATCTTTGCTATTTGAATATTTTTGCCATCATCGTTCAAAACGTAAAATCAAGCGGTTTATTGCTTCTTAATTCCAGCTCATTATTTGCTTTATTAGCATTCCTCTCCACCACCGCCTGCACTGGTCTTATAGTGATAATTTAGATGTTTGGCTTTCGATAATTCTGAAAGTTTCAGGTTCACCATAAACAGCTTGTTGCTACGAACTCACAACATGTCCTAATATGTATTAATTTGATGTACGAAACATATTCAATTAAAACCTATTTAATATTAAAATAATATCTAGAGAGGGGTAATTTAATATGTCAAACGACAAGCAAATTTTTTTAAAACTATCCGTTAAGAACAAAGATTATGAATTAGAGTTTAATGAACTAGGTGAAATCATTAACATAAAAAAAACGAGGAGCTTTAAAATTGGTAAAGGTGATATTCTTAACTTAGAAAAACTGAAGAGCCTTAAAATTAGCAAAGAAGAACTTGAGTCACTCTTTCCTGAGGCTTATCCGAAAAGCAACCTTTAATAATTCAACTTCTAAACAAATAAAGACTTAGAATATTCTAGGTCTTTTTTGTCGTAAACATACGTTCTTGCCCAACAGGCAATTTTATGCTTGTATTTCGTCTAAGTCTTACAAAACGCTCCCCTTCAAACTTTCTCTTCCCTTTTTCCTACATATTAATACAGCTTTTGGGTATAAATAGTAATGCAAACCCATCCTTTATTACTGTCTATTGATATTTTAGAAAAAAACAAAATTAAACTTAAAATTAAATAATATGGGAGGTTATCTATGCACACTTTGTGGAAAGGATCCATCAGCTTTGGTTTAGTGAATATTCC
>JARLHB010000039.1 GCA_031292465.1 Ignavibacteriaceae bacterium | reverse complement strand
GACAAGGGTACAGAAATTGTGATAACTATACCATGTAAGTAATTTTTTACAAATTTTTTGCATATTTTAATTAAAATAATGAATTTAACAGGAAATTTACGTTTATTTAACAAATATGAAAAAGATATTAATTATTGAAGACGAATATGCCTTAAGATCCAGCTTAAGAGAATTGTTGGAATCCAATAGTTATAAAGTCTTCCTTGCGGAAGACGGGCTTGTAGGCGTACAATTAGCAAAAGAAGTTTTACCTGATTTAATAATATGCGATATAATGATGCCGCGATTAAACGGCCATGGGGTTATTGAAGAACTAAAAAAAGACAAGAAATTATCTTTAGTGCCTTTTATCTTTCTTACAGCTAAATCTGACATTACGGATTTCAGAGACGGAATGGAAAGCGGCGCAGACGATTATATTACAAAACCTTTCAGAGTGGCTTCAGTTTTAAAAGCTATTGAAACAAGGCTTCAGAAATTTGAAACTATACGGCTTCAAAGCAGTAACATACATGAAGAGCCGGTTACAGAAAAAAAAGGGATACTTACTGAAAATGACAGATTATTTATAAACACCAAAAATAAGCCACAATTTATAAAAGTTGGCGAAATAATTTGTATTAAGGCCCAGGGTGAGTATTCAACAATTTATCTTTCTACCGGGACGGAATTATTAATCAGAAGATTAATGAAGCAATGGGAATTACAATTACCGGAAAGTACATTTCTCCGAATCCACAGGTCAACAATAATCAATATCAATCAAATTGAAAAAATTGAGAAGTGGTATAAGCGTTCCTATATAGTGAAATTGCGTAATTTTGAAGAAAAATTTATTATAAGCCAAAGATACAAAAGCAAAATCAAATCCAAATTTTTCATCTAATCCTTCTATAATATAATATTTGCCTAATACGTTCAAACATTGATAAATTTATTAAGAAATGTATCAATGCCAAAAGCAAGCCAATTATTATAAAAATACAAAAAACTCTGCAATAAAATTATAAATGCCGGAATTGCCCCTTTTACTGCAAATATTACTCGCTTATTATAACTATTCCCTATTTACTGCATTCTAATTTAATTACTCAAATTTAATTCGAAAATTTAAGTATACAAATTTAGGGAGTTGTGGCGTGAGTAATATTTTAATTGTTGAAGACGAAAAAGATGTTAGAACTACAATTATTGACCTTTTAGAAAGCGCCGGATATACTGTTATATCAGCACAAGACGGCAGGCAGGCTATAAAGATTATAGATTATGAATTGCCTGACCTGATAATTTCCGATATTTTGATGCCTGATGTAAATGGATATCAATTGTTAGAATATTTTCAAAAACTTCCCGGCACATCAACAATTCCATTTATATTTCTTACAGCAAAAACCGATAACACAGATTTACGCAGGGGCATGATACTTGGAGCAGACGACTATCTAATGAAACCTTTCAGGGCAAAAGAACTTTTACAGGTAGTTGAGACACAGCTGAAAAAGAAAGAAAGGCTGGATAAAAAATTTGACGATATATTTCTTAATATATCAGCTTTTGTACCGCATGAACTTCGCACTCCGTTAATACCCATTATCGGTTATGCCGAATTAATATCCGAAGGCATAGATGAGTTAGAGAAAGAAGAGATATGCGATATGGCAAATAAAATAAAACTGTCAAGCAACAGGCTTCACAAAACTATAGAAAAATATATTCGGTATACAGCAACATATATAAAATTGGCTTCTAAAGGAATTTATAATGAGTTAAAAAATACTTGCATTATGTCTCCGAATAGTATTGTGGAATGTACAAGCAAACAATTGCTAAAGGAAGCTTCAAGAGAGAAAGACTTAAAATTGGATCTGATTGACGCACAAGTCAGAATTTCTGAAACCGATTTTGAGTTTGTAATTGAAGAACTTGTAGAGAATGCATTAAAATTTTCTAACCCGGGAACTGAAATTTCACTTAAAAGCCGTATAAAAGACAACTTGTATGAACTTGATATTACAGATCATGGGCGGGGCTTGACAAAAGAGCAGCTAACTACCATCACTCCATTCAGTCAATATGATAGGACTAAATTTCAACAACAAGGAAATGGACTCGGTTTAATTTCGGTTAAAAACTTAATGGCGTTGTATGGAGGTAATCTTAAAATAACGAGCGAAATAAACAAATTCACTACATGCAGTTTATCTATTCCTGCATTAAATGGTTTATAATATTTAGAATAATTCTTATAAGATATGATAAATATAAATTCGCCAGACATGTTACAGTTAATTCGCTTTAGAATCGGGAATATTTTTTCGGAACAGATATATTAAAATGAATAATTAAGCTTTAAAGTAATCTGAAAGTTAAATATGTATCAGGAACAAGCTGTGATTCAAAAGAAAACATTAATAGATAAAATAGAGTTGGAGCGAAAAGCTCTGGAAGAAAACAAAGGGCTACTTTATCTTATTGATAATGTACAGCACCTGTCGTTAATAATAAATGAAGATGACGATATTATACACGTAAATAAATCATTCATCCAATTTTTCGACTTTGATATTAACGATTCTGTAATCAGGTGTAAATTTAGCGATGTTATTAAGTGCGTAAGTTTGGATGAAGTTAGAACCAATTACAGATTTAACGAAATTACCTCTAATTCAATTAATCAAAAGATAATTGCTGCATTCAACCATTCAAAAGATGAAATAAAAGAAATTTGCCGTGTTTATATAAAGGGTGATAAATATTTTGATTCACTTATAACGGCACTGCCTTTAAATTTGAAAAAGCATAACCTGATTATGATTTCTATGGCCGACATTAGTGATATAAAATGGAAAGAGACTCTGGAAAAGTTTTTTTTCCACGATATATTAAATTCTGCAGGAGCGCTAAAAGAATGCCTGAACTTATTAGATGGAAATAACATAGAGGAAGATACAGAACTACTGTCAATTTCAAAAAAAATCTCGAAAAATTTAATCGATGAAATTACTTCGCACAGGCAATTTCTAATGGCTGAGAGGAACGAATATGTACCGGATGTAACTACTTTCGATTGCAACGAAATTTTAAATGACATATCAGACAAAGCCAAATACAGCTTTTTAGCGGACGATAAAAATTTAAAAATATTTAAGCGGCCGGAGAAAATAATTATTTCCACAGATAAAACCTTATTAAGCAGGGTTATTTTTAACCTTGTTAAAAATGCACTGGAAGCCTCCCGGAGAAACGAAACAGTAGAATTATATTGCATTGCCGATGATAACAAAATTGAATTTATAATAAAGAATGTTAATGTTATTCCCAGAAATATACAGTTGCAAATTTTTAATAAATCATTTTCAACCAAAGGAGTAGGAAGAGGGCTGGGAACTTACAGTGCAAAGTTTTTAACTGAAAAATTCCTCAAAGGGAAAGTATCTTTTGAAAGCAGCGAAACTTCGGGAACAGTTTTTTATGCAGTATATCCATTAACGATAAAATAATTATATCCTCTGCAAAGCAGAGACACAATTTACTTTTAATAGCTTTTAGTATTTAACTTTTCCGCTCGACTCAGAATAACGGAAGTTATTCTGATACCTTCCTGACTGCAAAAATCGGGGTAAAACATACCCCATGACCTAATAGCAAAATATCCGATCAAATCGGATATTTTGCTATGCTTATTCAAAAAAAATTGTGAAAACCCGTTATCGATTTTAAAAAGATTTCAGAGAATTTAATCGACTAAATATTTTATAATCAATATCCGGATTTCCCTGCATTTTTCAGGTGAAAAATAACACCATCATCTGAGCAATCATTATTCTTAAAAACGTTGTCAAAGGATAGACTGTAGCATAAGTAAGGGCCGGTACGTCACTTCCTGATGTAGCATTTGCAAATGCAAGTGCCGGTGGATCTGTACTGGCGCCGGCAAGAAGCCCGATTATTTCAAGATAGTTCCTTTTAAGTACCAATTTTGCAAAAAGTGACACTAAAACTAAAGGCACTAATGTAATTATAGCACCGTATTCCATCCAAAGAACTCCGTCACCGGTTAGAAGAGTGTTAACAAAAGTTCTGCCTGCAGTAAGGCCGACACTTGCCAAAAAGAACATAATTCCAAGTTCCCTTAGCATAAGATTTGCACTTTCCGTTACATAAGAAGTAATCATAAGCTTACCGCTAAAACGGCTTATTAAAAGAGCTATTATAAGGGGACCACCGGCAAGCCCAAGTTTCAATGGTACCGGCATTCCGGGAATATATACCGGCAGGCTTCCAAAGATTACGCCAAGTACTATTCCAAATAGAATTGGGACCAGATTAGGCTCATTAAGCCTTTTCATGGAATTTCCCAACTCCTTGGAAACCATTTCTACACCCTCTTCTTCTCCGACAACTGTTAACCTGTCGCCAAATTTAAGCGAAGTGCCGGATTCAGGAACGAATTCAATATTAGTTCTATATACTCTTGTTATTCTGGTATTAAAACGATTTGCCACATCTAATTCTTCCAGAGTTTTCCCGATTATATTTTTCTTCGTAACAAGAATTCTGCGTGAAACAAGATCCGAAGGATGCTTATATAAATCTATTTCACTTAATTCTCCCAAACCCTGTACAAGCTTTTCAATATGACGTTTCGGGGCAACTATAAGCAGAATATCATTTTCATGCAGAATAGTGTCTGCTGATGGCGTAAAGATTTTACCGTCATGCATTAGCCTGGACACAACCATATGAGTATTCAGGATATTATTGACCGATTCCATCGATTGATTAAAAAGCTGTTTGTTTTTAAGAACGACACTTACTTTTTGAGGAAGCAGTTTGTTCGTTTCTCTCATGCTTAAATATTTTTTATCCTCTTCCTTAACATTTACCTTAAAAAATGTTTTAAGTAAAAGCATTGTTAATATAATACCAAGTACACCAAACGGATAAGCAACAGCATAGCCTAATCCAAGCGATGGGAACTTTAAGGTTGGGTTTTGAGCCACAATATCCTTAATTGCCTGTTGGGCGGCTCCAAGCCCGGGTGTATTTGTTACGGCGCCGGACATTATTCCTACTGCTACAGGCATGGGAATATGCCCACAAATATGAATAATATATGTAGTTATTGCCCCGCAAAGAACAAGAGCCGCAGCAAGCATATTGAGTGTAAGGCCTTCTTTCTTGAGTGAAGAAAAGAATCCTGGCCCAAGCTGCAGGCCAATTGTATAAACAAAAATTAATAACCCCGTTTCTCGACAGAATTCAACTACCTCCGGACTTACTACAATGCCTAAATGTCCAAATACGATACCTGTAAATAATACGAATGCAACACCAAGTGATATTCCATAAACCTTTATTTTCCCAAGCATTATACCAACTGATATAATAAGACTATATATAATAACCGAATGCGCAACTGAAGTCGTAATAAATAAATTATAAAACCAATTCAACGTATTTCCCTTTTTTATGAATAATTGAGTTACAAACTTACATTATTTTTTGTTAATTCAGTTGAATAAAAATTAATTAAATCTATTGTTTTTTTTGAATTATTTTTTATTTAGTAGACGACATCTGTTTTGTAAACTCCTTCAGATAAGGTATTTTTACATTGATAGTTTTACTGTTTTTTTAATTGGAGTGAGTACTGGATTTATAAATTTTGATGTGGTGTAATATTTAGTTCGAAGCTGTGCGCCTTACTTTCTAATAAAGCTTTATCAACCTTTATGTTGTAAGACTCTACAAGGTTTCTCCAACCTGGTAATTTCCTTCTGATTATATGCGTTGAATATATTTTAGAAACTGGCCCAAAAATTATTTCCGGCATTTATATAGTCGTTTATTGCCAAAATGACTTAAATACCGACAAAAGGGATAAAATTCTAACTTATTTTTAGAACTACATATCAATTTACCCGCTGATGTTTCTGTGATAACGTAAAATGTTATTAATTATTCACAGGTGAGTAATAGCCGGGGAAACTAACCGTTAAACAAATTGTAAATTATCATAAATAAACATGGTAAAATATTAACTGCGTCTATAATCAAAATGGGGCACTGTTCTAAAATACAATACAAAATCAACGCTTGACAGCAGTTTTGTTGCGTTTATTGTGCCTTTGCCACGCTTGCAGCATTTTGATGAAAGAAAGTCTGTATTTACCGATTATATAATCAGATAACACGTAAATGGTGTGTTATTAATAAAAACCAAAAGAGAACATAATGAAAAAACTGTTATTATTGCTTATCCTCCTGTTAAATATTTCATGGGCACAGGAAAAAATAGATTTGAGTCCTAAATTTTCGGGTTATTCAAGAAGTTGGTATCAATCTGATTTTTCTACAAATCAAGGCCAATTTTTAGTAAAAGAAGCCAGAATGACTGTATTAGGAAATGTAAACGAATATGCCGGATATAAGATGCAGGTTGATTTTGCAAGGCTCGGCAGCCTTTCTACTACAAGCACAGTAATAAACGGACAAAAAGTAATTACTTCCGCATCGGCAAATTTTTCAGAAGTATTGTTAGATGCTATGGCAATAATTAATCCTACAAAAGAGCTATCATTTGCTGCCGGCCAATTTGTGGTTCCTATAAGTTCTGAGAACTTAACATCAGGCGCAGACTTGAACTTTGTAAACCGCGGTTTAATTACAAATATCACCCCTGAATTACGTGATATCGGTTTTACAGGCACATATTCCAAAAAAGGCAGCCTTCCTTTTGAAATAAGAGCATCTGTTGTAAATGGTTCGGGACAAAACACAAGCGAGAACGATAAGACTTCTAATTATGTTTTACGTGCCACTGTACAGCCTGTAAAAGGACTTGGCGTTTCCGGTAACTATTACGGAGGCAGATTATCGGGTGCGAAAGTTAATATATTTGATTTTAGTGCTGATTATAAAATTGGCAATATACTTTTTAACGGCGAATTTGGCGAAAGAAGAAGCACCCTGAACTCAATTGAAACCACTTCAAATGCATATTACATTTATTCGGTTTATGATATTGCTTTCGAAAATTCTATTATATCCCATATAATGCCAGCAGTTCGCTATGAAAACTATGACCCGAGT
>JARLHB010000414.1 GCA_031292465.1 Ignavibacteriaceae bacterium | reverse complement strand
CGAGTATTGGCTGGTTGGTTATGCCATTATTGTTTTTAGCCCAACTTGTACCATTATTAGTGGAAAGGAAAAGCCCGCCCCAGGTTCCTGCCAGAATATTTATGCCGCCAGTGCTGTTGGGGAAAGTAATAAGGCTGCGAATGTATCCACCATAAATTTCATTTGTTTTAGTCCATTGTGCTGTTAATTTAACTGGTATGGCTACTGATATTAAGACAAACAGTAAAAGAATATTTTTCATGAATATCTCCTTTAAATTGTTTCTATCCGATTCAGGAATATTATTCCTGAATCTATACATATATTAAAATTTCTAATTAACCGCCAATAGACACAAGTGTATATGAACTGGTAATCCAAACATTCATACCGCCAATGCGGGTAAGGTATTTTACTTCAGGGTTCCATTGACCTTTGTCAGGAATAAAAAAGTTTTGCCGGGCCTGGTTTAGAATTTTTTGCGGATCTTTTAAAGGTTGAGCAAATATTCCTGCATAAAACAAGACGGAGTGGAAGAAAATCTTATTAAGCACAGAATCCTCCTTACTGTATTATCAAAAGTTATGGGTAGTAGAATTATCTTAATTTATCAGGAAAAAGGAATAGTTATAAGTTTATATTAAATCTTACAATTTTTCTTTTGGTATCGTCAGTAAGTAAATATCGATTCGGAAAATCAGGGCCCTGTTTCTAAAAGAATTTATTCAGTATGATAATTATCTTGTCCCTTGCAAACAACTTAATAATAGTTAAAGCAATAATCAATAAACAATAAGAATATAATACAAAAATTAAATTTGATTTAATGTATATATGAGGTAAGTGTTGCTTAACAAAACTATTGAATTAAACATGCCGCATTCTATTTTGCTGTCACATAATTGATTATACTACTTTACCGGCGTACTAGTATAATTTACCGGATTTTTCTATTGTTTAAGGAAGGATGAATGTACAAAGTTCTTGTGTTTTTTAAAATTATTAAATACGGGTGTGATAAATGAGCTTAATTAACCGTCTGATTAGGGAAAATATTTTTCGCAAAAAATTAAAAATATTTGTTGTTATATTCAAATGTAATAGTTATCTTAAAAACAGTAAAATATATACATCATTATGCTTATTATTTTCTATATCGATTGACTTCGATGATGTTATATTTTCAAAATATTTTATAGCGATAATCTGATTTGTAAGTTCCAATGAGAGAGAAGTAGTTATCAAATTACAGATTATCTGATTGTCCAAATACTTCGCATTTATTTGTATCTGAAATAAAATGTTCATTGGGTAATATAATTATTAACAAATGAGCGTTATCTCTGTTAAAAATAGAAAATGTAATATTTAAATATCAGAAAGATAAATCTTCCCGGCTGCGGTTATTATAACTGTTATTGGGAAAATATAAAATAATTTTACAGGTTCTTATCCCTATTAATGTATATATATAACATAAACTATAATTAACTCAACATAAAATTTCCGGAATAGTAAAATGTAATTCGTTTCGCTATTTGAGTATCTTTTATGAATTTGTTACGTATTACAGATAAATTGAAAGGTTAACAATTAAAGGGTTCAAATAATTCATTCATAAATTGGGAGTAAGTACTATGAAAAAAATCTTTTCTATTTTTGTTTTCTTCGTTGTATTAACGCAGATTTGCAGCGGACAGGATAACACCTCTACAAAATATTTTAATCCAATGTCCAACAACCTTGCATTAACTGCAGAAGGCGGAATTACAATAGGCCAGACAGATTACAAAGACATAAGGTTAAATTATCTGGTTAAAGGGTCTTTAGAGTATTATTTTTATTCTGATAACGCCAGCTTGTTTGGCCTAAGAGCGTATGGCGGAACAGGGATAGTTTCGGGGAAAGATGATTCCAAAAATCCTGTCGTTTTCAAATCTACAATTTATTACCTGGGGCTTGGTGTAAGTTATACTTATTCAATTGAAGATGTTTTTTACCCATTTATATCAGTTGGCTTTTTAGATTTATACCGCTATACAAGAAATTGGGGCGGAAATAAAATCCAGCGTGTTGGTGATGATCAAATGGGTGCTATCACGGGAGAACTTGGTGCAAGATACATGGTATCTGATAATGTAAGCATTAACCTTTCAGGTACATTAATAGATGGAACCAAAGATTATCTTGATAACTATATAGCAGGTTCCCATAATGATTTGGCATACGCTGTAACAGCAGGCGCGTCATATTATTTCAACCGGACAGTAGATTCCGATGGAGACGGCGTACCTGATAATATTGATAAATGCCCTAACACACCTCATGGTGTTAAGGTTGATGATTTTGGCTGTCCGCTTGATGCCGATGGCGATGGCGTACCTGATTATCTTGATAAGTGTCCGAATACTCCTGCCGGAGTAAAAGTTGATGTTAATGGCTGCCCGCTTGATTCCGACGAAGATGGCGTACCGGATTATCTTGATAAATGTCCGAATACTCCGGTTGGCGTTAAGGTTGATGAAAGTGGATGCCCGTTGGATGCTGATGGTGACGGTGTACCTGATTATCTTGATAAGTGCCCGAATACACCTACAGGCGTAAAAGTTGATGCTGTGGGATGTCCGTTAGATTCTGATGGTGACGGTGTACCGGATTATCTTGATAAATGCCCGAATACTCCTGCCGGCGTAAAAGTTGACGCAAGCGGCTGCCCGATTAAAAAAGCAGAAATAATAAAGAAGTTTACACTTAAGGGCGATGCTAACTTTGAATCAGGTAAATCAGATCTACTGCCGCGTGCATACCCGGTATTAGACAGCCTCGTTGCTTCGATGAAAGACAATCCAAATCATAAATGGACTATTGAAGGCTATACGGATTCAAAAGGCTCCAATAAACTTAATATGAATTTATCAAAGCAAAGAGCTCAAACAGTTGCAGATTATCTGGTGAGCAAGGGTATAGATAAGAATTCACTGGAAATTAAAGCATTTGGTAAAGCTAACCCGGTTGCTAATAATAAAACAGCCGATGGCAGGGCAATGAACAGAAGAGTGGAAATAAAACTTGCCAAATAAAAATTATATTAAATAATCAGTTTATTTAATATATTAGTTATATGAAGCGGCCTTAACCCGGCCGCTTCATTTTTAAAATATGTCTCAATTATATATATTAATAAAGTGAAATAAATAATATTAATAATGAGTTTTTATGAAAAAATTAGCTTTACTGTTCTTTTGCTTTCTGGTTGCAATTTCTTTATCTAATACATTGTACGCGCAATCAGTTAGGTTTGGCGTTCAGGCAGGTTTAACAGATATAACAGGGCCATCAGGATATACAAACAATATTTCTGATAATGGTGCAGGATTCGGAGCTAATTTTAATTTCGGAGCGCAAGCCAGGCTTAATCTGCCTCTTATTCCTATAACTCCAATCGTTTTTGTTGACTATCATATGCTTAAGGGAAGCCAGGATATATCAGGTGTTTCCTTAAAAACTACTCAAAATATCCTGTCTGCAGGCGTAGAAGCAGAATATAATGTTCTGCCTTTACCTATGGTTAAACCTTATGTTTCAATAGAAGCAGCCTATAATAATTTTGGCGAATTCAAAATTGAAGGCGGAGGTTTTTCTGAAACTGTGGGGAGTGTATCAAGGTTTGGCGGAGCTATTGGAATAGGCTCTATGATTACAGTTTTACCTGTGATAGATGTCGATGTCAGCCTTAAATATCATATATTTAATTTAGTTGGAAAAGACAGCGGAGAATCCAATATAAGCGCTATAACGTTGGATGCTGCTTTTATATTTTAGTCTAATCCACCGGGGATAAACCCTGGTGTTATTGTTGTATTTTATTTGTGTAATTGAGCTTCGATACCGTAAATGTTTGCGGTCGAGAAGCTCATTTTATTTATAGCCCGGCAAAAAATAATTTTATTAATATTTTGGAAGTTATAAACGTGAAGACACAAAAAATTTTATTTAATTTACTGATCCCTGTTATTTTATTTGCATGCAGTTTTTCTGCATTAAATGCGCAAACTAAAGAATATCTGTGGCCGGGGGGCGCACCTGATGCAAAGGGCGATACGCCGGGAGATAAACCTGAAATAACATACTTTTTACCTGATAAAGATAAAGCAACCGGAACTGCTGTCTTGATTTGCCCCGGAGGCGGGTACGGGGGGCTGGCAATGGATTATGAAGGTGAATATGTTGCAAAATGGCTTAATACATTTGGAGTTGCAGGGATAGTTTTGAAATACAGGCACGCGCAAAGCGGCGCCGGGTATCATAATCCTGTTCCTTTAAATGACGTGCAGCGTGCAATGTCCATTGTCCGCAGTAAATCGAAAGAACTGAATATTAGTCCGGATAAAATTGGTGTCCTTGGTTTCTCTGCCGGAGGGCATCTTGCAGCAAGTCTCGGCACACACTACCATTCCGGGAAAAAGAATTCTGATGATCCGATTGAAAGAATAAGCTGCAGGCCTGATTTTATGATACTTATTTATCCGGTTATTACAATGAATTTTCCATATACTCATTCAGGATCGCGCGAGAATCTTCTCGGTAAAAATCCCGAACAGAGCCTTGTGGACTATATGTCAAATGAGCTGCAGGTTGACCCGGAAACTCCGCCTACGTTTTTAGTACATACCACAGAGGATTCTACTGTACCTGTTGAAAACAGTCTGATGTTTTATTCAGCATTAAGAAAGGCCCAGGTTCCTGTTGAATTACATATATTCCAGAAAGGTGAACATGGCTTTGGTTTGGGCAACATAAATAAAGAAAATGCAGCATGGCCGGAGTTATGCAAAAACTGGATGAAGGCAATGAAGTTTATAAATTAAAACTTTTTGTTATACGCCAGGGGAAACAGCACGCTACTAAACGCCCGGAATTTACCGAGGCGTTTTTTATTTTAAAATAATCCTGTAAAAAATTATCATTCAAATAATATTTTTTCATGCTTAGTTAAATTAGTTAAACTTGTTTATGGTATTGTTTTATGGGCTCTGAGCGGTGTTGTGCTATTTTGATTATGTTGCAAAACAATTATAAAGTTGATAAGTTTAAGTCTTAAAGTAAGTGTTGTAATAATTATATGAATCAATTAATTCAAATTAGCAGGAAAAAAGATGGCTGAAGTTAACCTTAAAAATGTATCAAAGGTTTATGATGGGGGAAATGTTGCTGTTAAAGATATTGATATTGATGTTAAGGACAAGGAATTTTTAGTGCTTGTCGGCCCGTCGGGCTGCGGTAAATCCACTACTCTCAGAATGATTGCCGGGCTTGAAGATATTTCTAAAGGCGAATTATATATTGACGGTAAGCTGGTTAATGATGTAGCGCCAAAGGACAGGGACATTGCAATGGTTTTTCAAAACTATGCACTCTATCCGCACATGACGGTTTTTGAAAATATGGCGTTCGGGTTGAAGCTAAGAAAATTTGATAAAAATGAAATTAAAGTACGGGTTAACGAAGCTGCAAAAATATTAGGAATAGAAGAATATCTAAACAGAAAACCAAAGGCTCTTTCAGGCGGGCAACGCCAGAGGGTTGCAGTAGGAAGAGCAATTGTAAGAAAACCAAAGGTCTTTTTGTTTGATGAGCCTTTAAGCAACCTTGATGCTAAGCTTCGCGTTCAGATGAGGACGCAAATTTCTAAACTTCACCACAGCCTTAATGCAACAATGATTTATGTTACCCATGACCAGACAGAAGCTATGACTATGGGCGACCGAATAGTTATTATGAAAGACGGTGTAATACACCAGATTGATACACCGCTTAACCTGTATAACCTACCTGTTAATAAATTTGTGGCAGGTTTTATAGGCAGCCCTTCGATGAACTTTATTGAGGGAATGATAATGGAAGATAACGGACTCCTGTTTAAAAGTGCCGGCGGAGATTTATCCATGAAAATATTCGGCAGCAGGGAAGATATATTAAAGCCGTATCTTAATAAGAAAATCTGGATGGGAATACGTCCTGAAGATATTTATGATACTGCATCAATGGATTACAAACCGCAGTATTTTAAAATTAATACTCACATGGATGTTGTTGAGCCTATGGGCAATGAAATTTTTATATATTTCATTGTTGATGGCGTTCAATGCGTGGCACGCATACCCGCAAGGGAAATGCCAGAACAGGGTAAATTAAGAACTCTTATGCTTGATACTGAGAAACTTCATTTCTTTGATTATGAAACTGAACAGGCTATCAGGTAAAAATATTTAATTTACTGATAAAAATTAAAAAGGGACAAGACGGTAATCTTGTCCCTTTTACTTTTTTAAAGGCCTTTGCTGTAAAATAATCTATTCAGTTTCTAAATGATTATTTATAAGTGATATGAAGTTGCATGTTTGAAAAATTTACCTGCGGGATGGGTAAATTCCATCCCGCAGGTAATAAAAGATAAGTTATAAGCTTTTCAGAACTTTATGAGCGGTCTCAACAACATTGGCTTCAGTGAAACCGTATTTTTCCAAAAGCACTTCAATAGGAGCGGACGCGCCGAAGGTATCGATGCTCATTATTTCGCCGTAGTCGCCGGTATATTTTTCCCAGCCCTGTTTTACTCCCATTTCTATTGCAACTCTTGCTTTAACAGAAGGAGGGAAGACAGAATCTTTATATTCCTTTGATTGCTGTTCAAACAGTTCCCAGCTTGGAAAACTTACTACTCTTACTTTTACGCCTTCTCCTTCAAGAGTAAGCGCTGCTTTTAAGGCCAGGCTTACTTCAGAGCCGGAAGCAATAAGAATTAATTCTGGAGTTTCTTTACTGTCCTTTAAAATGTATGCACCTTTTAATAAATTCTTTGCAGACGGATATTTTTCCTGGTCAAGGATTGTCAGTCCCTGCCGTGTTAGAATTAATGCAACAGCGCTACCTTTATGTTCAATAGCAGCCTGCCATGCAATTGAAGTTTCATTTGCATCTGCGGGCCGGATAACTATTGTTCCCGGTATTGCGCGTAAAGAAGCTATCTGTTCTACCGGCTGATGTGTAGGCCCGTCTTCGCCAAGCCCTATACTGTCATGCGTAAAAACATATATAGGCCTTATCTTGGAAAGTGAAGCAAGGCGTATTGCCGGGCGCAGGTAATCTGAAAAAATAAGGAATGTGCCGCCGTAAGGAATAACGCCTCCGTATGTAACCATTCCGTTAAGAATGCTTGCCATACCATGTTCTCTTATGCCGAAATGGAAATTTCTGCCGTCCCGGTCTTCGGCGGAAAAGTTTTTATATTCCTTTAAATAGGTATTATTAGAAGGTTCCAGGTCTGCGGAACCCCCGATTAAAGAGGGGAGAGACGAAGCTATCGCATTCAATACTTTTCCACTTGCTGCTCTTGTCGCAATCTTTTTACCGTCGTCTTTAAATACAGGCAGCTTTAATTTCCATTCTTTACCAAAGTCGCCGTTCATAATATCAATAAACAATTTTGATTCTTCAGGGTATTCCTGCCTGTACTTTATAAACAATATGTTCCATTCGTCTTCAGCAGTTTTTCCATTTGCTGCAACAGACTTGAAATGGTTATGAACTTCATCAGGAATAAAAAACGTTGGTTCTTCAGGCCAACCGAGATTTTTCTTTGTCAGTTTTACTTCTTCTTCACCAAGAGGCGAGCCATGTGAAGCGGAAGTATCCTGCTTGTTGGGGCTTCCATAACCGATATGAGTTTTAGTAACAATAATAGAAGGTTTATCGCTTACTTTTTGCGCATTTAACACTGCGGTTTCTATAGCTGACAAATTGTTTACATCTTCCACATTCTGCACATGCCATTCGTAAGCTTCAAACCGTTTGCCTACATTTTCTGAAAAAGACAAAGAAGTAGAGCCGTCTATAGTTATGCCGTTATTGTCATAGAAGAAAATAATTTTACCAAGTTTCATATGTCCTGCCAGAGAAGCGGCTTCATGGGAAACTCCTTCCATTAAATCGCCGTCGCTGCAGATGCCGTATATATAATGGTCAATAAGCTTTATATCATCTTTGTTGAACTTAGCTGCGATATATTCCTGTGCAATAGCCATACCGACTGCGTTTGCAAAGCCCTGTCCCAACGGCCCGGTAGTGGTTTCAACACCCGGTGTATGTCCGAATTCAGGATGCCCGGGAGTCATGCTGCCCCATTGCCTAAATTGTTTTAATTGTTCCAAAGGCAGGTTATATCCGCAAAGATGCAGGGTGGAATACAGCAGCATACTGCCGTGCCCGGCGGATAAAATAAATCTGTCCCTGTTTAACCATTTAGGATTAGCCGGGTTATGTTTCATAAATTTAGTGTACAAAGTATAAGCAATCGGGGCGCATCCCATGGGCATTCCGGGGTGCCCTGCATTAGCTTTTTGAACACCGTCCACTGATAAAAATCTTATGGTATTAATTGAAAGCTGATCTATGTTGTTAATTTGCGGCATCTTATTTACCTGTAATTAGTATTGAAAGAGTAATATTTTAATAAATTTGAATTCAAATATAATAACAAATCCCGCTTAAGTATAAATTAAATAACGGAAAACTGTATATTAATATTTATTCACAATTATTAATAAAATACAGCTCACAGGAAGAGTAATAAATATTTGCTGATATACAGATTGATTTAGCATGTGGTTAGCAAACCGGACAATAAGCTTTTTATACCCGGTATTCTTAAAAAATACTATTTTATACGTGACTTATTATGAAAAACATGAAAAAGTAATTATTAAGGACTATTTTTTTTAATAATCGATTTTAATATTTGTATGAATGTATTATCTTTCGGAACTAAAAATGTAAGTTCAGCTAAAAATTACCCGGAGAGGTGGGTGAGTGGCTGAAACCAACGGTTTGCTAAACCGTCGTAGGGGTTAAACTCTACCCCGGGTTCGAATCCCGGCCTCTCCGCCATTATGTACTACATATATATCCTTAAATCAAAGGATTCCAATCATTTTTATATAGGGCACACAGCCGATCTGGAAAAGAGATTATCAGAGCATAACTCCGGTAGAGTAAAATCAACTAAGAAATACCTTCCCTGGCAAGTGATTTATTTTGAAACTGCCAATACCAAATCAGAAGCATACAAAAGAGAAATGCAGATTAAATCATATAAAGGCGGGAATGCTTTTAAGAAACTAATAGGTGGGTGAGTGGCTGACCCCGCCGCGGCGGGGTGCTAAACCGTCGTAGGG
>JARLHB010000413.1 GCA_031292465.1 Ignavibacteriaceae bacterium | reverse complement strand
GAGATATTTATTTTAAAACACATATTTTCGTACTTATTGTCCTTCTTTGTTCCGTGGTAGATTTAATTATTAATTCTTTCTTCTCATCTGTAGATCTTAATTCCAGCATATTATTGATGTTCTTTGAACAGGGAGTACTGCCGGGAATTTACACTGCCGTCTTAAGCGCTTTTGTTATATTATTCCATCCTAAGAGGAGTATAATTGAAAACTGATAATTTCTTGTCTCTTACAAGGGTATCAGTAGCTTATTTCGTTGTTATAGCTTCGGTTGCCCTGCTTGGTTTCAGGCTTATAGAAATGCAGTTAATTGAACACGAAGCGTATAATGAAAAAGCGGCAAACAATGCAATTAAGGGTATAGAACAGATACCCCTTAGGGGTGTTTTTTATGACCGTAATATGAATGTACTTGTAAGCAATATCCCCGCTTATACAGTCAGAATTACTCCTGCCGATTATGATACTTCCTTAAACAAATTGCTTGAAGCAGTGCTTGATGTAGATCCGGGATATATAAATAAGATATTAAACAATAACAGAACATACTCAAAGTTTGTTCCTATTAGGGTAAAAAGAGGTATAGAATTCCCAGCCGTATCGTGGCTTGAAGAGAACTCTGCAAACCTTCCGGGCGTTGATCTGATAGTGGAAATGCAGCGCGGTTATCCTGCAGGAGTGCGCGGTTCTCATATGTTCGGTTACACCAAGGAAATTTCACCAACTCTGCTGGAAAAAGAAAAAGAATATTATAAGCCGGGCGACATGATAGGGTACAGCGGGATAGAAAAAGCTTATGAAAAAATTCTAAGGGGGAAAAAAGGTTATACTTATGTACTCGTAGATTCACGGCGTAAGGAAATAGGAAGATTTAAAAACGGTGCCGAAGATGTAGCTTCAGTTAAAGGAAATGACCTTGTGCTTGGTATTGATCCCGACGTGCAGAAAGTTGCCGAAGCTGAATTGTTTGGAAAAAGAGGCGCTGCCGTGGCTATTGTACCAAAGACCGGTGAGATTTTAGCATATGCCAGTGCTCCTGATTATGATTTGAATGAGTTTTCATATTCTACATCAAAGGAATATCTGCAAAAATTATATGCAGATCCCGATCACCCTTTTTTTAACCGGGTAAATTCTTCCCCAAAACCTCCGGGATCAACCTTTAAAGTTATGGAATCCATAGCAGCTCTTGATATGGGCGTTATAAATACAGATTATACAGTCGTATGCCGCGGCGGACAGGTATTCGGCGGAAGGTTTTTTAAATGCGATGCTACTCATGGTTCGTTAAATGTAGTTCATGCTATAGAGCATTCATGTGATGTTTTCTATTATAATTTAATTTATAAAATAGGTATGGAAAAATGGACCGAATACTCAAAGAGATTCGGTTTTGGCCAGAATACACATATTGATATTGGTGAAGAGTCCCCCGGATTTATTCCGACAGAAGCACATTATGAAAAAATTTACGGTGAGAACTGGCCGCGTAGTATTATGGCAAGCCTTGGCATAGGTCAGGGAGAAGTTAATGTTACTCCTATCCAGTTAGCCCAATATTGTGCTTTGATTGCTAATGATGGTGTTACTTATACGCCGCATTTAGTCAAAGGATATTTAAGCAATGACAGCAGCAGAAAATTTATACCGTTCAGCTATAAAGAAATAAATCTTGGCATCAGGAAGGAAATATTCGAAATAGCAAAAGAAGGTATGTTCCTTGTTGTAAATGGTAATGGTACCGCGGTTGCAAGTAAATCTCAGTATGTACAGATTGCCGGTAAGACAGGTACGGCACAAAATCCTCATGGTAAAGACCATGCGCTGTTTATTGGATATGCTCCGGCTGATAACCCGCAAATAGCTGTGGCCATAGTAATTGAAAATGCCGGTTTTGGTGCAACATGGGCTGCCCCGATTGCAAAAAAAATGATAGAAGCTTATTTAGCTAAAGACAAATTGAAAGAACTGGAGAATAATTCGGCTAATAAAACAGATAAAAAGAATAAAGGTATAGCTGTTGCGCATTGATTATAAATTAAAAGATAAATTCGATTTAGGACTTGCAATTCCGGCATTAATTTTGTTTTGTATAGGACTTGCGGCTATTTACAGTTCAACTTTGCATAATCCGCACGCTGTCGGCAATTTTAACAAACAATTATTTTTCGGCGTTGCCTCTATAATACTTTTCTTTGTCATTTACTCAGTTCCTACTAATGTATTTAGATCGGTTGCCGTACCAACTTACATCGTTTCTCTTCTTTTATTAGTAGTTGTTCTTGTCATCGGCAAAAGAGTTTCTGGAGCAAAGGCATGGCTGGGACTGGCAGGGCTTGGCTTTCAACCTTCTGAATTAGCCAAGCTTGGTACTGCTATGGTTTTAGCAGCATTTTTAAGTCGGAAGAATACTGCTATAGATTCGTTTAAAGATATCTTCCTTGCGCTTTTATTAGGCCTCGTACCTATTGCTTTAGTATTGGCAGAACCTGATGTGGGGACTACATTTGTTTTTACGGGCTTAATTATAGTTATGCTTTTTTGGAAAGGAATTAGCCTGTTTGGGCTTTTTGTTGTGCTATCTCCGGCTATACTGGCTATTTCATCATTATTGGGCGTATATTATTTTGTAGCCGGGTTGGTATTAGTGGTAATTAGCTTGTTTATGTTCAGAAAAGATATTTTCTTCAGCGCCTCTATTTTTACAATAAACCTTGCAGTGGGATTTTTTACAAGCTATGTGTTAAAGGCACTAAAAGAACATCAACAGGCAAGAATTAGGTCGTTTATTAATCCGGCTGCCGATCCGTTAGGCGCTGGTTATAACGCCATACAGGCTAAAGTTGCTATTGGCTCCGGCGGTTTATGGGGAAAAGGATTTTTAGCAGGCAGCCAGACACAGCTACAATTTATTCCCGAACAATGGACGGATTTTATTTATTGTGTTATTGGCGAAGAGTTTGGCTTTATAGGAACAATAACAGTATTAGGACTTTTTCTTTTCTTATTCATAAGGATATTGAAACTTGCTTCAACTGCAAAAGATGAATTCCTTAGCCTTGTATTAATTGGAATTCTTTCAATTTATTTTATACATTTTCTTGTAAATGTTGGAATGGTAGTGGGAATTGTTCCGGTTGTAGGTATTCCGCTGCCATTTGTAAGCTATGGAGGCAGTTCATTACTTGCCAGTTCAATGATGCTGGGAATTGCTGCCAATGTATATAGAACTAAAAAGAATTATACGTAGATGTAATCTTTTATAGAGAAAATTTTAACTGTTTGTGCTGCATACTCATATATGGTGATTGATCAATTTAAATGATGGAAGTTGAATGAATGCAATTGAAAAACTAAATAAAAAAAACAATGAAGGTAAATTTATTTGCATCGGCCTGGATACAGATACAAATAAACTGCCTGCCTGTGTAAAGGACAAAGCTAACCCCGTCCTGGAATTTAACAAAGCCATTATAGAAAAATGTTCTGCATATGCAGCAGCTTATAAATTAAATTTTGCCTTTTATGAAAGAGACGGTTATAAAGGCCTTCAGACGCTGGAAGAAACAATTGCACTAATACCAGATGATATTCTTATCATAGCAGATGCAAAAAGAGGGGACATAGGCAACACTTCTAAGATGTATGCTGAAGCAATACTGGAAAAAATGAATTTTGATTCCATAACAATAAATCCATATATGGGTAATGATTCTATTGAGCCGTTTATTAAAAATCCCGATAAATTAGTCTTTATTTTAGCTTTAACTTCAAATGCAGGAGCTTCAGATTTTGAAAAGCAAAAACTTGAAGACGGCACATATCTTTATCAATTAGTGATTGATAAAGTTAATGAGTGGAATACGAAAAATAATTGTGGTATCGTTTTCGGCGCTACTAAATCGGAAGAACTGCACCAGAATATGGAAAGAATCGGGCAATTGCCGGTGTTACTACCAGGTGTAGGCGCTCAGGGCGGAAGCCTGGAAGATGTAGTTAAAACATTCCGGGAATACAAAAGGAAGAAATTTTTAATAAATGTAAGCCGGGGAATTATTTATAAATCAGGTAAAAGTGATTTTGCCGAAGCTGCATTTAAAGAAATTGTAAGCCTGAATGATTCTGCCGGGCATATTTTTAATGAATAAAAAATAGTTTAACTTATACAATATAAAATTTTCTTTTATAAGAATTAATAAAATAACTTCTTAAAAGGGAAAAGCCCATGTCTCCGAACGACATATATACAATTCTGGAGATAAAGCGCCTGTTGAACAAAGAGCAAAGCTCTAAATCCTGCTTCTCCGGAATAATCTCTTCTCGCAAATACATACGAGTTTGTACATCTGTAGTTTCTCAATATCCCGGAACATTCCTTTATATCAACAATAATCCCGGGGCGAGTTAAAAATGATATTTTATTAATAGTGCACCGTAAGCCTGAATTACCTTATTTTAAAACCGGGGAAAAATAACCATTAAGGTTTGCATGAAAGAAACGGGTGAAGTTATGAACGAACAAATTAAAGTATTTGAAAAGTTTTTGTACGAAATCTGGAAAACTCAAAACTTTGCAAAAGTATTGCTTACAAAAGACGGCCAACATATAGATATTATAGACTGCGGAGCCGAAAATAAAGACAGCAGCGGGCCGGACTTCAAAAATGCGAGAATTAAAATCGGCAATATAACTTTTACCGGAGATGTGGAAATAGATAATGATTATAACGACTGGAAGAACCACGGCCATAACATCAACAAAAAATATAATTCAGTAATACTGCATGCAGTTCTGAATGGTAATGCAAACAAAGGGTATGTTATTACTTCCGATGGAAGAAAAGTGCAGTCAATTTCATTGTTGTCGTTTCTGAATGACAGCCTTGTTCAAAACGTTCAAAAAGCAATTACCTCAGAACGTAGTAATACAAAAATAAATAAAATGCGCTGTATTGAAGTAAGCAGCGAATTGACAGATGATGATAAACTAAATTTCATTTATGACCTTGGTGTGCAAAGGTTTAAGAAAAAGAAAGATAAAATGCACGAAAGATTGAAGGAAATAATCTACGTGCAGGAAATGAATTTAAAAGAGCCGGTTATCAGGTATGAACTAAATGAACAGTTTTATGACAGGACATTTACACAAAAGGATTTTTGCCAGAAAATAATATGGGAACAATTAGTTTATGAGTCCATTTTTGAAGCGCTGGGGTATTCAAAAAATAAAGAGATAATGAAAACGGTTGCTATGGCAGCAGGAATAAAATTCCTTAGCTCTCTTAATAAGCATGATTTTATCCTTACTGTTGAAGCCGTTGTTTTTAATGTCGGCGGACTTATGCCGGATTTAAACGAAGTACATGATGAAGAAATATCTGCCTATGTAAAAAAGTTAAGTGAACGTTGGAATGAAATAAAAAACAAATACAGCGGCAGAACGTTTAACTCCACGCAATGGCACTTTTTTAGAATAAGGCCGCAAAACTTTCCGACAATAAGAATTGCAGGCGGTGCACGTATAGCCAATAAATTAATTAACTCTAATCTGATTGATAAAATGCTTGAAGCGGTGGAACAAATATCCGACCTTAATAAACTGGCGCAGGCATTACGTTCTTTGCTGGTTATTAAGGGGGACGGATTTTGGAGCAGGCATTATGTATTTACTCCTAACAAGAATGAGCAGATAAATTATTTTATCGGGGCGACAAGGGCGGATGAAATACTCGTGAATATTATTCTTCCGGTGCTTTCGTTATACTTTGATATTTTTGATAAAAAAGAATTAAGCATGAAGGCGGTAAATTTATATGTTAATTTTTACCAGAAAAGTGAAAATAATCTTGTGAATGAGGTAGCGGAGTCTCTATTATTAAAAGATGCCTGGAAAAGAAGCGTTTTGTACCAGGGGATGATAGAATTATTCCGTGATTATTGCTCTAAAGAAAGATGCCTGGAATGTACTATAGGCAAAAAAGTTTTTAATTAAACAGCTACAAGTTTTAACCTGTAGCTGTTTAAAATGAAAAATTTAATTTTAAGGGCAGCAATACTAAATGTATAGTCCTTTTTAATTGCTGTTCGTCAGTTTTTGAATATCATCCCTTAACTTAGCCGCTCTTTCGTATTCCTCAGATTCAATCGCTTCGCGAAGTTTGTTTTGCAAAGCGGCAATTTGTGCTTCCTTTGATTTTTGCAAAGGCTCTTCTTCTTCTTCCTTTTCAAAATCTTCAGGTGAAAGTGATTCCTTCTCGGATTCTTCAGAAGGAACAAAACCCGCAACCTGCATAACGGTATCTGCCACATAGATAGGTACCTGAGCTCTTACAGCAAGAGCAATTGCATCACTGGGACGGCTGTCTATTTCATTTGTAAGTGCAGAAACCTCAAGAATTATTTTAGCAAAAAAAGTATTTTCTTTTAGTTCGTCTATAAGCACTTCCATAACCGATGCTCCCAGGCTGTCAATAACCTGTTTTAGTAAATCATGAGTAAGAGGGCGGGGAGGTTTAATCCCTTCAATTTCCAATGCAATTGCCTGAGCTTCAAAAGCGCCGATAATTATGGGCAGCCTTCTAATGCCGTTTACTTCTTTTAATAAAATTGCATAGGCTCCTCCGGTAGAAGGGCTGGAAGATAAACCTAATATTTCACATTGAATTTTCTTCAAAAGAAACTCCTAAATCTTTAAATTTTAATCTTTTTAATCTCATTCGTTAAGGCGGGGAGTATATCAAATACATCCCCCGCAATACCGTAATCTGCAACACTAAAAATAGGTGCATCTTTGTCTTTATTTATAGCAACAATATACTTAGAAGAAGACATTCCCGCAAGATGCTGTATTGCGCCTGAGATACCACACGCCACATATAAAGAAGGTGAGACCGTTTTACCGGTTTGTCCTATCTGTTCTGAATGCGGCCTCCAGCCGGCATCAACAACAGCCCTGGAAGCGCCAACCGCTCCGCCTAAAGCTTCTGCCAGATTCTCAACTAAGCTAAAGTTTTCAGGGCTTTTTAACCCGCGTCCGCCGGAAACTATTATATCTGCTTCGGCCACATCCAATTTCTCATCAGATTTTTTAATTTCTACTACCTTTGCTCTTAAATCAGGCGATGAAACATCTTTAACAGTAATATTTAACTCAAAAGGCTTCTCAACAATTACAGGTTTAAGCACATTCGGACGTATTGTTAAAATCTTTATAGCGCTGTTTAATTTAACTTCTATTAATGCTTTTCCAGCATAAACGGGACGTATGGCTTTAATATCACCGTCTAAAGTTTCAACTTTTATGCAGTCAATGATGCAGCCTGCATTTAATCGGGCACTTACCCGGGGCGCAAGATCCCTTCCATACGCGGTATCAGGGAAGATAAGATAGGCAGCATCGTTCTCTTTTGCATGATTTGTTATTATTCCGGTGTATGCAGAGGATGAATACAGTTCTAATTTTTCATTTTTATAATGAGTAACATTTGAAACGCCGTATTTTGATATTTCATCTAAGTTTTCTATCTCATTCCCAATTGCAACAGCTTCACAGTCAAGCTTCAACTCAGAAGCAAGTTTAAAAACAAGGCTTAAAATCTCAAATGATGATTTTTTTAATTTACCTTCTCTCTGTTCCAGTATGCCTATAATTTTTTTAGCCATAATCCTTAAAATTCCTTAAATGACTTTAGCTTCTTCATGCAAAAGTTTTACAAGTTCCGGAACTGCGGAACTATCCGTACCTAAAATTCTACCGGGTTGTTTTTTAAACGGTTTTATCATTTTAACAACTTCGGTAAAATTATCAGCAAAGACAGGCTGCTTTTCTTCGATAATCTTTTTCTTTGCCGCCATAATGCCTTTTAAAGAGGCATAGCGCGGTTCATTTAGTCCTTTTTGAGCAGTTATTACAACAGGCAGCTCTGTTTCTACAATTTCTCTTCCGCCTTCTATTTCGCGTTCAGCAGTAACTTTATTATTCTCAATTTTCAGATCAACGGCTACACTAACGCAGTTAAAACCCAATAGTTCCGCAGTAATTTGGCCTGTGATAGCATTGTCATAATCTACAGATTGT
>JARLHB010000412.1 GCA_031292465.1 Ignavibacteriaceae bacterium | reverse complement strand
CGGTACTTAAGAATAATCCTTCCAGATTGTCTTTATTTAATTCTACTGCAGGCTCTGTAGTAACCTCTACATATTGATAGCCGTGATAAGTAAAACGCGGTATATAAGTTTCATTTCCTTTGCCATTTAGTATATAATAATCAGTCTGATATGGATGTCCTCCGGCAGGTATTCTCATATGCTCGGAAATTTGTTTATTATCCAAAGATTTATCAGGATTTATCCTTTCGCCAAAGCGCATTATAACTTTTGTACCTTCTTTACCATGGATTTGCAACCGCGCGGTACCGGCAAAATTTTCTCCCATATCAAACATATATTTACCATTCCCGAGTGTAAATATATTTACAGGCTTTATAGAGCGTATTATTTTTATTGAGGGAGATTCCTGTGCAGAAAGTATTCCACCCGGTGAAGAAGTTTTTATTACATTATTCCATTTTGAATCATCAAGTCCCGCGGAACACCAATTATTATTTCCCAGGCGGGCATCGTACTCTTCCCCCGCATAAATACTGTTAAAACGGATTGGGCCTTCGCTAAACTTCCAGCTTTCATCTGTTGAAACAAACTCCACTGAACCATCGGCATATTCCAGACGTACATTCATCAATAAACGGGAGGATTTACGCCACGGCGCTTTATCAAAATACCATACAGCGGGTGTCTGCACGTTATACCAGCCGTTCCCAAGAATTACTCCCAGGCAGTTTTTCCCTTCAGTAATAAAATTGGTAATATCGTAAGTTAAATAAAGGACACGGCGGTCAAAACGCGTATATCCGGGATTTAGAAAAGTATCGCTTACTTTTTTATTGTTTATATATAATTCATGATATCCTACACCTGCAACATAAGCAGTCGCACGTACAGGCTTGCCTTTCGTTTCAACAACCTTCCTGATGTATGGAGCATAATAAGAAGCAGTATCCTCTGTATTTGTAATCCACGATCCCTTCCAGTCGGTTGAATCCAGATAAGCTGTTTCAAAGAATGACAGCGCACTTATTTCACCTGGCTTATTGTCTTTGTCCCATATCTTAACTTTCCAATAGTAACGGGAACATGACTTGAGGGGTTTTCCATCATATACTATTTGTTTATTCTTTGAAGATGATTTTCTTCCGCTATCCCACATATCCGGTTTCCCGCTCTCTAACAATTCAGGGGTAGAAGCAACCATAATTTGCCAGGCTGTTTGCTTAGCACCTGTCCTCGTATCATTCATCTGCCAGGAAAACTTTGGCAGCCTGTTATCAATGCCGATAGGATTTACCCTATAGTCAACGCGAAGATTATCAGGGTTACAATTTGAGAACTGTTTTGTAAAGGGTATTAGGATAATAAGGAATGCGAATAATACTGCTTTGCTAAAGATTGATTTTGTCATAGTGGAATGCTTCTTATTTTAGTTTATTAGTTAATTAGAAACAAATCGATAGACTAAAATACTCATCAATTATCTTTAATTAAAGGATTAAGTTAAATAAAGTGAAATTTATTTAGCTGAAGCTGCGCAGAATTTCGTCATTGATCGGCAAGAAGTAAGGATGTGAACAATAATTGGAAATGAATATCTTACTATTTTATATTGATTAAAACTGGTAAAATAATAACAGTTAAGATGCGGCTAAAGCCATTGTTTTGAGTTCTTGTATTCCCCGACTTAAAGAGGCTTGGTGAAAATTGGTTTTGCATGAATATTGCAATAAATTAATATTTGTGATCCTTGATTAACGAATGGTAAACTGTTAAAACAGTTAGAAGAAAGTTTGATTATATCATTAACACCGCGATTAATCGCGGCGTTAATGATGAAGAAGAAAATTTTTGCAACCGTTTTAACGGTTTACCTGCCGCTTTAAGAACAAAAACACATAATTGAATATTTATGTATTTGTTACGAGTTTTCACACAAGCTCTTAAAGTCGCGGCAATATTATAATTACTGCAGTTATCAAAACACCCGGCTTGCAAAGGCTTTAGCTATAAATTTAGGATAATGAAATGCCCTTATTTAAAGGTATTGATTTAAGATCTCAATAAAAACAGACTTACCCTGTTCAATAGCAGAATCATCCGGGAAAAACTTCGGATTATGAAGTCCGTATCTCTCCCCCTTGGATGTGCCGAGCCAGAACATGAATGACGGGAATTTGTGTGAAAAGAATCCGAAATCTTCGCCTGTCATTTTATAACCGCAGTCTATAAACTTAAATTTAGACGAAAGTACCGGGACAATTTTATTATATACTTTTGAGTCAATAATTACTTCAGGATAATGCGCACCGCTTTCGCATTTAATTTTAACGCCTGTAATTTTTTCAATGTTAATCAATAATTTTTCCAATGTATTGTAAAAAGCCATTGACTTTTTACTGCTAAGGCCGCGTATTGTGCCTTCCAGCCTGGCGTAACCGGGTACAATATTTCTTATTTCACCCGAGCTTATTTTACCTACGCCGAATATAAAAGGTTCTTCAATATCTTTAGGAAATTTATCTACTGAATCTAAAAACAATCTTAACGCGTTAAACGCATTTTTGCCTTCAGCCGGGAAAGCAACGTGTGCACTTACGCCTGTAAAATCCACATTTATTTCCAATGAAGAAGCAAATAATACCCCGTTCGTGCTTGCTATAGTACCGAAAGGATATTCATCCGTTACATGAAGCGCAAAAGCGTTCTGTATTTTGAATTTGTCAAATATTTTAGTGCCGTAAAACTCCATTGCCCCGCCGCCGTTTTCTTCCGCAGGCT
>JARLHB010000411.1 GCA_031292465.1 Ignavibacteriaceae bacterium | reverse complement strand
TCATCAGCGTCAATATAGACATGATAAAAATAGTTTGAAGCGATGCTTCCCGCAAGTTGATAGCTCAAATACAGGTTAGACGTGTCATTCGTTGCCCAAAAATTTATAAAATCCGCACTTGGGTCAGAAGCGTCGCCGGATTCAGCTACCGGATTTGGAGGTGTATTCAATTTTGTAACATTCTGCCAGTCGGTAAAGCTTCCATCAATTTTAATTATGCTTTTGGTGGTATCAGGCGTGTATATTCCCGTATATATATAATTGCAGATTTTTTCAAAGTAAGGAGGTAAAGTATCGTAAGGATTTGGAAGAGCATCATTAGTACAGTATATCCAGCCTACATTTAAAGCGTGCGCCCTGTTTACTCTTCCAACATATTGATCTGATGTGGTGTTGTATGGAATAACATAGAAATTATCACTTGAATATTTGCTGCACCATGCTGAAGGTGTCCATGTATCGAACCCCGGATCGGTTTCAAAAATGCAAACTACATCTGAAACTCGTTTCCCGTTATAAACAAGGTAGTTTTCAATTGTATTTGTCCCTGGATTGGATACCACCAGCGAAGTAGAATCTTTCTGTTTAATGTAGTTGTAGATAGTAATATAGTAGTTCTCTTTTCCTGTAACATTATCCTGACAGTCAAGGAATATTCCATCAATAGTCGGATAGAAGGAGTACCATTTGTCTATATCCGATTCTACAGTAGCCAGCGGTATTGCGCCATAGGTTGTATAAACATATCCAATTACTTTTCCATCATTTTTATGCATATTATTAATAGCAGTTGCATAAGCTGTATCGTAGTTTGAATCAGGGCCGTTATTCTTATTAGCTATGGCATACAGGCATCCGGGCATCAACGCGGCCTGGGCGGCTAAGCGGTCCCAGTAGTCTGAACCTGATGGGTCAAAATAGGCTGGCACCATAACTTTCATATTAAGTGAGTCTACTGTAGAAGAAGTTTTATCGGCAGAATTTTTCTTGCTGCCTGCAATAGCAAAATTAGAAAACACATGTAATAATAAAAGAACAATTATTAAGTGACGTTTACCAAGATTCATTTTACGCCTCATTTAACATAAATTAAGAGTAATTAAAATTCAGAGTAAGAACCATTTAAAATTTTGCCTGCTCTAATATTATAAATTATTAATATAATAGCAAATAATATTTTAAATATTTTATTTATTATTCCATCAATAAAGCCCGGCTTAATTATTTTTTCTGAAAGACTATTTCTCCGCCGAGTACTGTCATTTGAATATCATATTTATCATCCATAACCACAAGATCTGCATCTTTGCCAACAGCAATAATTCCTTTTCTGGATTCAAGGCTAAGGACTTTGGCTCCATTCAGAGAAGCCATTCTTACGGCTTCCGTTATTTTAGCGCCGGCAGTTTCAACCATATTTTTAACTGCCATATTTAATGTTAAAGTGCTTCCAGCCAGAGTACCGTCCGGAAGATATGCCCGTTTCCCTTTCATATAAATCTTTTGGTCTGCAAACTCATATTCCCCCTCATGCATGCCGCCGGCTCTTATTGAATCCGAAACAAGTATAATTCCGCTTGCACCTTTAAGCTTCAGTAAAAATTCCATAACCGCCGGGTGAACATGCAGAGTATCTGCAATCAGTTCAATCTTCAATTCGTTATGCAATAATGCCCCAAGTATTATCCCGGGATGCCTGTGGTGGAAAGGTTCCATGGCATTAAACATATGTGTAACATGAGCAACACCGTTGTCTATAGCGTTTTCCAATTCATCATATGTTGCCATAGAGTGGCCTATTGACAGTATCACTCCCTGCTTTGCGGCAGCTCTTATCACATCCATCGCACCTGGAAGTTCTGGAGCAATAGTCATTATCCGGATTAATCCGCGGGATGCTTCCCACATTTTATTCCATGATTCTACTGAAGGTTTCCATAAGTAATTCCCATTCATCGCACCCTTCAGTTTTTTATTCAGATAGGGGCCCTCTACGTGGATACCGCGTATATTTGAATCCGGATGACCTATAATATAGTCTGATATTCTTCGTAGATCTTTTAATAATAGTTTTTCAGGCTTTGCATATAACGAAGCTAAAACTGTCGTCAATCCATGTTCTAATAAATATTTGCTAATCTTTTCTATACTTTCAACAGAATCATCAGCAAAACCATATCCTGCACCTCCGTGATCGAGAAGGTCTACAAATCCCGGGCATACAGTTTTTCCCTTTATATCATAAATTTTACAATCTTTTGGCACTTTTATTTCAGAAGTTTTTCCCAAATTAGTTATTTTGCCATTTTCAATAACTACAATTCCGTCATTCAGCACCCTGAATGGGGTTATTACTTTTCCACCCGATAAAGCTATATTCATTTTTTCCTTATTCCTTATATATAGATATATTATTGAATTAGAATTAAATAATATTTTAATTATTTATTTAATTATATCTTAATATTTTAAATTATTAAATTATATATTTAAATTCCAGAGACATAATATTAATATTTTAAAAAGTGAGAGTGAATTATGCGTTTAATTATCCAACCAACGTATGAACTTGTTTCAAAGTGGGCTGCAGGTTATGTGGCTGCCAGGATAAACGAATTTAAACCTTCTGCAAGAAAAAGGTTTGTGTTGGGACTGCCAACCGGTTCTTCCCCACTTGGAATGTATAAAGAGTTGATTATGTTAAAAAACAAAGGGATTGTCTGCTTCAAATATGTTACAACCTTTAATATGGACGAGTACGTGGGCCTGCCCGAAGAGCATCCTGAAAGCTATCATTCATTTATGTGGAATAATTTCTTTAAACATATAGATATAGACAGAAAATATGTGAATATACTTAATGGAAATGCACGGAACCTTGAGAAAGAATGCAGCAGCTATGAAAAAAGAATTCATAAAGCCGGAGGCATTAATTTATTTGTCGGTGGAATCGGCCCAGACGGCCACATCGCTTTTAATGAACCGGGTTCTTCACTTGGATCACTGACAAGGGTAAAAACTTTAACAATGGACACTATTATAGCCAATTCTCGCTTTTTTGACAACGATATAAATAAAGTTCCCAAAACTGCTTTAACCGTAGGAGTAAAGACTGTATTGGATTCTGAAGAAGTTTTAATTATTATCAATAGCTTAAGTAAAGCAAGAGCTTTGTCCAAAGTTATTGAAGAAGGCGTAAATCATATGTGGACGGTTAGTGCATTGCAGCTTCATCCTAAAGGCTTAATTGTTTGCGATGAAGCTTCCACTTACGAACTAAAAGTCGGGACTGTAAAATATTTTAAGGATATTGAAGCAGGCAATCTTGATCCCGCTTCACTTATTTAATCAGAATGTAAATATTTAATAAAAATAATTTTGTAATACGGAGGAAACATGCCCACATTAATGGCAAGCATTTCAGGAGTAAGAGGTATTATCGGCGACGGCCTTGATCCTAACACAATTGTTAAATACACATCGGCCTATGCCGACTTTATCGGGAAAGGCAAAGTAATCGTCGGGCGCGATGCCAGGATTACAGGCGAAATGGTTCTGTCCCTG
>JARLHB010000410.1 GCA_031292465.1 Ignavibacteriaceae bacterium | reverse complement strand
CCTTTATTTCTTCGCTTTCACTTGCACAAAAGAAACTCAGAATAGTTTCCTTAACCCCCAACTGGACAAATACAGTTGCAGCATTAGGCGCAACCGATGAATTAGTAGGCGTTACCCGCTACTGTATTTTCCCCGATTCGATTCCGAGGCTTGTAAAAGAAAAAAAACTTCAGGTTATCGGCGGTTTTATGGATATAAATAAGAAGAAGGTAAGGGAACTTAAACCGGATATTATTTTAACATGCACCGGAATACAGGCTAAGATAAGAGATGAGTTTATAAAAGAGGGCTATAAAGTAATTCACATGGATGAATCAAGTGTTAGTGAAGTATATTCCAAGATTCTTGAATTAGGCGATGCAATAGGGAAAAAACAAAATGCAGAAGAACTAGTCGGTACAATTAAAGCGAATTTGCAAAATGTTGCGGATAAGTATAAAAATCTGCCAAAAGTTTCCGTTTATTACGAAATAAATTACTTCTATAAATGCGTTCCGGGAAAAGATTCCTATATAACAGATCTTATTAGAATGGTTGGCGGAGAGCCTATATTTTCCGACAGGCCTGGAATAGCACCTTCTGTTACATGGGATGAAGTTGTTAAAGCAAATCCGGATGTAATTCTTATTCCAATTTGGGCTAATGCCGGGGGGCCTTTCTTTGATAGTACCAACGGCGGGAATGGTACAACTACACCATACGAAATTGCACACAGGAAAGGGGCGGATAATTTAAATGCAGTTAAAAACGGCAGAGTACGGTACATCAATTCTGCAAAAACAAAACAGGCAGGGCCGCAAATTCCTACTGCTGCGGATTTGTTCGGGAAAACGATTCATGCTGAAGGTGACCTGAACCTATTAAAAATGGATAAGGTCCCTGAGAATATGGAAACAACCTTTTCTAAGATATTGCCTTTTTTCCCGATTATAAATGAAATGAATGTTTGCTTGGTAAATGAATAAAGGGCATAATCTTAAAATGTATGGGGTGAAACAAATATGGAAATAAATCGCAAAAGCGTATTGCCGCTTTATTATCAGCTTAAAGAAATTATTAAGGAAGAAATTGACGTTGGTAAATATAAGCCGGGTGAACGGATTCCTTCGGAAAATGAATTAAGTGATAAACTTAATATAAGCCGGAATACGGCTAAGCAGGCTATAGCTGATCTCGTTTCCGAAGGCCTGCTATTCAGAATACAGGGTAAAGGAACTTTTGTTTCGGAGAAAAAATTATTTAAAGGCCTGACAGATACGTTCAGTTTTTCCGCTGAATTTAACTCAAATAACGTACATCTTACTACTAAGGTAATTATGGCGGAAGAGATAGAAGAGTCAAAAGAAACTTTACAATACTTAAAATTGCAGGAGAGTACACGTTTATTCAGAATACAACGTTTAAGAATGCTAAAAAATGTACCGGTAGCGTTACAAACTTCGTACATACCGATATTCTTTTGTCCTACGTTGTTAAAGTATGATTTATCTGCAAATTCTTTATTTGATATCCTTAAAGAAAAATTCAATATCACATTCAGTTATTTAAAAGAAAATATTTCCTGCGTAAAAGCAGATCAATACGAATCGGAGTTGCTCAAAGTGAAAAGGGGAGCGCCATTATTCCTGCTTACCAGGAAAACATATACTAAGAACGATGAGATAATTGAAGTTGCGCGCTCTTTTATGCCGGGAGACAGGTGTGAATTCTATTTTAGCCAGGGGGAACAATTTAGTATTGAAGTAAATAATATTCACGGGTAATTATAAAATGTCGGTAATTCCAATTCCGCCGGAAGAAATAAATGTAAACGATCAAAAAATATTTTGGTCGTCAAAGCGTTTAGCAAGAATGGCTATTTTTATCGCCATGAGCGCGGTTGGAGCTATGATAAAAATACCAAGCCCTACTGGTACGGTAGCATTAGATGCGGCATTTGCTTTCTTTGCAGCTATTGCATTCGGCTGGCGCGAGGGCGCTATAGTTGCGGCTCTCGGCCATTTATTAACGGCTCTTACAACGGGATTTCCGCTTGGGCTGCCGCTTCATCTTTATATAGCGCTTCAAATGGCTGCCTGGGTTTCAATCTTTGAACTAACTGCAAAAAAAATACACCTCTGGTTTGGCGCATTAGTTGGCGTCATCTTAAATGGAATTTGTTCCCCATTGCTTCTCTTGCCTATTGGCGGGATAGGGTTAGCAGCGGCCTTAATTCTGCCGTTAACAATCGGATCTGTAATAAATATTTTTATAGCCGTTACAGCTTATTTAATTATTAACAAAAGCAAAATGGTTTAAACAATGATTGCCGATATATTATTAGAAAAATATTCCCGGATGAAAAACCATGATTTATCCGATGCTTTTACAATACGCCAGGTCCGGGATTTATTAATAACCGAGTTAACCAATGATTTTTGGATGGTTGTTGCGTCTGATTCTGCCGGTGGCATAGGGCCCAAAAAGAATGATACTGTTTATGCTCCCCATTATGATTTAGGAAGGCTTGTCATAAGAGTTCCTGTTATGGAGATATTATCATCTGGTGCGGTACCGATTTTAGTAGTAGATACTTTGTCTGTCGAAATGGAGCCTTCGGGAAAAGAAATAATAAGAGGAGTTCGTGATGAGGTTTCAGAAGCAGGAATGAACTCTAATCTTGTTGTAACAGGGAGTACCGAGGATAATGTTATTACAACGCAGACGGGGATGGGCGCTGTAATAATTGGGATTATTGATAGAAAAGATTTCCGTCCGGGTAAAAGTTTGAAGAGGGATATAGTTGTTTGTGTTGGTATACCCAAATCGGCGCCCGAATTTGAAATTAAATATTCTGACCCGGAAATAGCTGATCCCAAAACAATAAGGCAGTTGAACCGGCTTGCATTTGTGCATGATATTCTACCGGTCGGATCAAAGGGCATTGCACATGAGTTTAATGAGCTGGCAGCCAGCTCATGTTTAAAGCGGCATTTTTATGATGATATTAAAGTAAATATTGATAAATCAGGCGGCCCTTCTACATGCTGCCTTGTATCGTTTGCACCGGAATATTTGGAAGTGTTTAAAGAAAAAATTAATAAACCTATTTCAGTGATTGGTGAAATGAGGGAATGATATCTCATGGATTCTGAACTTAAAAGGGGATCTGTATTAGTTGACCTTCTAAGGTATAAGTATGAGAGCGGTATTAACGATACTCTCGGCAAGCTTAATTTTAAAATTGAAAAGGGTGAACTTGTAGGCTTGATGGGTAGAACCGGTGCGGGTAAAACAACAACATTAATGCTTCTGAACGGTTTGATCCCGAATTTCTTTGAAGGTGAATTTGAAGGGAAAGTAATTTCCAACACGATGAACACAACAAGATACAGGGTGCCGACGCTTGCACGTTTTATTGGTTTGGTAATGCAGGATCCTGAAACGCAAATCTTCGGTATTACGGTTGAAAAAGATATTGCTTTCGGGCCTTCAAATCTGGCATATGGCAAAGAGAAAATTCAGGAAGTTGTTTCAAAGTCACTTAAGGCAGTAGGAATGCAGGGATTTGAAAATAAATTAACATCTGAATTATCCGGCGGGGAGAAGCAGAGAGTTGCTATAGCAAGTGTGCTGGCAATGGAGCCTGAAATAATT
>JARLHB010000409.1 GCA_031292465.1 Ignavibacteriaceae bacterium | reverse complement strand
CAGTGGGAGATGAACTATATAGCCGGATTTGTATTGCGCTGGTGGGAATTTATTATGGGCGGGGTATTGCTGGTAATGACTGTTTCCGGATGGGTGATATACAGGTTCCGTCAGACAAGAGCTTTAACTATCGCTCAGTTTCTTGAAATGCGTTATAGCAGAAATTTCAGGGTATTTGCCGGAATACTTGCTTTTGTTTCAGGTTTGTTAAACTTTGGTATTTTTCCTGCTGTAAGTGCAAGATTCATAATTTATTTTTGCGGGTTCCCGCTTACTTTTAAACTCCTTGGAATGAATATTTATACTTTCCCCGTTGTGATGGCTTCATTTCTGCTTATCTCTCTTTATTTTGTATTTACAGGCGGCCAGATTGCAGTTATTATAACAGAATTTCTGCAGGGAGTATTTTCTAATTTTACTTTTCTTGTTATTATTATTATTTGCCTGCTGTTTGTTAACTGGGATCAGATTTATCAGGCAGTCCTAACTGCGCCTAAAGATGCATCCTTGATTAATCCATACAAAACAAGCAAGGTGCCTGATTTTAATTTCTGGTACTTTTTAATAAATGTTGTCGGTGTAATATATGTTAAACTGTCATGGCAGGGTACATCGGGATTTAATTCATCGGCTAAAAGCGCACATGAAGCAAAAATGGGAGAAGTGCTTGGCAACTTAAGGGATATTCCCAAATGGCTGTTCTTAATCTTTATTCCTGTAGTTGCTTATACAATACTTCACCATCCAAGCTTTTTAAGTATTACACATAGTGTTAATAATGTCCTGACTACAGTCGGCAATGATAAGATTCAAAGCCAGCTAAGAATCCCGCTTGTACTTACGCATATCTTACCCATTGGAGTTATGGGCGCATTTCTGGCTGTAATGCTGATGGCAACTATCGGAACACATAACTCTTATATGCATTCGTGGGGAAGTATTTTTATCCAGGATGTAATTATGCCGTTCAGGAAAAAAGCTTTTGAACCCGGACAGCATTTAAAAGTTCTCAGGCTTTCAATACTTGGCGTTTGCATTTTCATTTTCTTTTTCAGTCTTGTTTTTCCAATGACGGATTATATATTCCTTTACTTTGCACTGACTGCGGCAATTTTTGTCGGCGGCTCCGGTGCGGTAATTATTGGAGGTTTGTATTGGAAAAGAGGGACTACAGCCGCGGCCTGGAGCGCTTTAATTACAGGCTCTGTTGTTTCCGTTACAGGTATTATCCTTCAGCAGATTTATCCTCATTTCCCGATCAACGGACAGAATTTCTGGGGAATTTCTATGGGAATATCCATTTTAGTTTATATACTGGTATCGCTGCTTGGTAAAAAACAGCATTTTAATATGGATAAAATGCTTCACAGGGGCGAATACGAAATTAAGGAGGAGAATATTGTAATTGAGGAAGTTCCCTTAAAAGGTTGGAAAATCCTTGGAATGGGGAAAGAATTTACCAAGGGTGATAAAATAATTTATATAATTGCATATACATGGACGTTCTTATGGATTTGTGTATTTGTAATCGGAACTATTCTGAACTTCTCAGGGAAAATGCCGGACATTTCCTGGATGACCTTCTGGAAATATTTTGTCTTAATCTATCTTGTTGCTTCAAGCATTGTAATTGTTTGGTTTACAATAGGCGGCGTAAGAGATTTTAAAGATATGATGCACAGACTAAAAACTATGATTCGCGACGATAAAGATGACGGAACTGTGCGCTAGTGTGTTAGTTGCAAAATAAACTATTAATACTTATTTATTTTAAGGAAAAGCAATATGGCTAAAATTAAATCAGCATTTTTAATTTTATTTTTGTTCGGCATATCTGTAACGGCATACTGCCAGTCTGTGGACTCAGTAGTATTTAAAAATGCATTAGTATTAAAATTAGGCCGCTCAGGTGATAATAAAGTAATTTCTCCGGATGCTGTAGTATCTTCAATTGTTACCGGGAAATGGAAAGCACCTGAAGAAAATGAAGAGGTTAAATCTAATGATAAACTAATCGGCACCTGGAAAAGTTTAGCCTCGGATGATAACGGCTGGTTCAGAAATGATTCTCTGGTAAATGCATATTTATATTTCCAGTACAAATCCGACAAGGACCAAATCGTTCTTTTAGAAGCTATGGGCAATACGGTTGCTTATGTTAACGGTTTGACCCATTCCGGGAACCTGTACCGTTATCAGGATAGTTTTTCGCCATGGGAACCGAGGTTTGATTATTCACTTATCCCGGTAAAACTTCATAAAGGGGTAAATGAGTTTGTAGTTGACTGCAGGCGTGGTTATTTAAAAGTTAAGCTGCAAACAAACAGAACCGGATTAATTTTTGATGTTATGGACCTTACGGCGCCGGACATTTTATTGAATCAGCCGTCTGATACTCATGGAGCTGTTGCTGTAATAAATGCGACGGAAAATAACTATAGTAATTTACAGATAAAAACCTGGATTGAAGGCGCTGAACCTGTTTATAGAAATGTTAATACTGTTTATTCTCTTTCTATTTTTAAAACCGCATTTGATATTAAAATTCCTGCACAGCAAAATACAGGCAAAATTAAATTAAATATTCAGCTTGTAACCAAAGAGAATGATAAGGAGGAGGTACTTTCTACTTCTTCAATAGATCTGAATGTATTAACTGCTAATGATACGCACAAAGAAACATTTATAAGTAAAATAGACGGAAGCGTGCAGTACTATGCAGTTAATCCTCCCGAAAATTTAAAAGAAAAACCCGCACTATTCTTAAGCCTTCACGGTGCCGGTGTGGAAGCTAT
>JARLHB010000408.1 GCA_031292465.1 Ignavibacteriaceae bacterium | reverse complement strand
TCATGAAATAGCTCCTTTAGGTTAATAGAATAAATGCAGTAATATCAGCCGGTAGAATATGCCGGCTGATTTTTTTTGTACCTCAACAATTCCTGTCTAATAAATAAGAAGATTCCGGTTAAATATGATGTGTGCATCTTCATAGTGTATTATACCTGCAAGACTTAAATTATCTTAAATAAACTTATAGCAATAATCTATTTACTATATCAGGTAAGTAGTTAAAATTAGTTCTTGCCTGGGAGGTATATATATTGAACTGTAAATTAAGTTTATTCTATTGTAAAATAAATTTATCCAAATATGGTGGTTTCCCATTGGAAATGAATTTATTTATTATGTATTGATTTTTATTTTTTATTAGTTTATTTTTATCCCGAATAAACTGTGGGTAATTTAATTATATCCTGATTAAGAAAAACAATAAGACCGCACTTCATCTGGAACTTTTAATATGGCCTGTTATGAAAGGGAAATATGCTTAAAAAAAATACTAATAATATTCTAAAGAGTTTAATAATTATTTTAATTTTAAATTCTGCAATATTTGCGGCGTCAAATGGTACTATAAAAGGTACTATAAAAGATGCACAGACAAAAGAATCTCTTCCATTTTCAAATGTTGTAATTGTTGGTACAAGCTGGGGCGCATCGTCGGATGTTGAAGGCAATTATGTAATTCAGAATATCCCTTCGGGTAAATACACAATTCGCGGCTCATATATCGGTTACAAAAGTGAAGAGATTGTAATTGAAATACAAGACGGGCAAACTGTTAAGCATAATTTTAATTTAAAAGCAGAAGGTATTTATAGCGACAGTGTTGTTATTACTGCACAGGCAGAAGGGCAAACAAAGGCTATTAATGAACAGCTTTCATCTATAGCAATTAAGAACGTCGTATCTGCGGCAAAGCTGCAGGAACTGCCTGACGCAAACGCTGCTGAATCTGTCGGCAGGTTACCCGGCGTATCTCTTATAAGAGAGGGCGGCGAAGGTTCTCAGGTTGTAATACGCGGCCTTTCACCTCAATATAACCAGGTTACAATTGACGGGGTTCAGCTGCCAGGTAATGTTGCGTCCAATTCAAATTCATCTTCCGATATTGGCGATCGTGCAACGGATTTAAGTATGATCTCATCAAACATGCTGGGCGGAATCGAAGTTACAAAAGCGATTACACCTGACATGGATGCCTCTGTAATAGGGGGAGTAGTAAACTTTGATTTAAGAAAAGCAAAAAAGACCGAAACAGGTTTACCCATTTATGAAATCCTTGCACAGGGCGGATATAATAGCCTGCAGCGTACTTATAGTGATTACAAGTTCAGCGGTAGTGTAGAAAAACGCTTTTTAGAAGATCGCCTTGGTGTTTTTGCCCAGGTAAGCGCTGAAAGAAAAAATTTAACTTCTAATGAATTAGGAGCCGGGTATTTTTTGAAAGATAAAAATTATGGAATTAAAAATCCTGTTTACCTTTCTAATGTAAGTCTTGCAGATGTAATAAGAGATAGACAACGTTATGGTGCTACACTTGTCTTAGATTATAAACTTCCACAGGGTGAGATTGATTTTATGAATTTTGTTAGCTCAAGTGATACCAGGTCATTTAATCGTAGTGAAAATTATGACTTCCCGGGTAACACTAAAAATTTTTCTGGAACAGATTCAAAAAACAAGCTTAATGTTATTACTAATCTGATAGATGTTAAACAATCAATACCGATTTTCGATGTGGATTTAAAGTTATCCCATACATATTCTGAAAGCCATGATCCCGAAGATTTATATTTCTCATTTATGAACCAAAGTGCGGGAATTAACCACGTAGAATATGAGTCGTTATCACCAAGCCAGGCAGTTCCAAAAGCCAATAATAATTTATCAACAACATATTTAGATGCGTTTAATAATTCTTCAAATTTCTCCAGGGATAGAGCGCTTACCGGCTCGATTGATATTATGAAAACAATTAATGTATCTGAGCTTATAACAGCCAAATTGAAATTTGGCGGAACGTATCAATATAGAAAAAGAGATTATGATTATGAATTAGGAAACGGGTCATTGTACTATAGTGGATCGTTAGTACGCCAGCAAATTCAAAACGCATATCCCTGGATGCAGTCGGTTGCACCAGGAGCACCACTTCCAATAACTTTTTTTGAAGACCCTAATTTTAGTTACGGCAATTTTCTAAAGGGGGACTACAAAATGAGTGTACCTACTAATTTCGGTTTAATGTGGAATGTATTAAAAATTGTCGAAAAATATGGAAGTGCGGATGCATATGCCCATAACATGGGTGCTTCCATTATTAATGATTATTCTGGGGATGAGAAAAAAAACGCAGAATATTTAATGGCTACAATAGATATCGGCCCGGATATTACAATACTTCCTGGTGTACGCTATCAACTTCTAAATACAAACTACACAGCTCCGCACGGAATTGAAACGACAGATTCAAAAGTTCATTTCAATTATACCGATACTACTGTTGAGCAATCACATGGTTACTGGCTTCCAATGGTTCATATAAGGTATAAACCTATTTCATGGATGCAAATACAGCTTGCATATACAAATACAATTAATTATCCTGATTATAATACTATAACTCCTAGAGTTGATGTAGGAAGTTCTTCAGTATCGTATAATAATTTCCGGCTTAATCCGGCACAATCTACTAATTATGACGCAATCTTATCGATATATAACAATGAAATAGGATTATTTACAATTGATGGGTTTTTAAAACATATCAAAGATATGATCTATTCATCCGACCAGTTTATAATCAATGCTGCAGATTATCCAGGCATTCCTGCCGGTACTAAATCAGGAACCGAATTAACAACATATATAAATAATCCCTATGATGTAAATCTATATGGTGTAGAACTCGACTGGCAAACTAACTTATGGTATTTGCCTAAACCGTTTTCCGGGATAGTGTTTAGTATTAATTATACACATATTTTCTCAGATACGAAGTATCCGAAAACTCTTACGAATATAGACGAGTATACCTACCAGATAACGCACCCAATAACATATTTTACCAGTCGTATTCTGGACCAACCAAATGATATACTAAACATTGCAATAGGATATGATTATGAAGGCTTTTCCGCAAGGGTTTCGGTTTTATATCAGGATAATATCTTCAAAAACCCGGACTTTTGGCCCGAATTGAGACAGGATACACAAGCCTCAACACGCTGGGACCTTTCAGTAAAACAAAAACTTCCTTGGTATGGCGTCCAATTATTCTTTGACATGAATAATATTACAGGAGCCCAGGATATTACTTTGGAACAAGGAAATAATTATCCTGCAAGTGAACAGCATTATGATATGACGGCAGATTTGGGATTCCGTGTAACATTTTAATTATAGGTAAATAAAAAACATCCTTAAATTAAAATGCTGCATTAGCTAAAGATTATGGTTGTGACGAGGCACTTTTAAGGTATAATAATTTTTACAAACATATTTTTTGTAGGAAGAATCAAAAGGAGGTGTATCGGAATTATAGAATAATTTGTTTTGAGACAATTTGGACTTGGCTCTAAAAAAGTTTGACATCTGTCAAAGTTAGACTCACTAAAAACTATAATTATAAGGAGACTTCGAATGAAAAAGTCAATTACTTTGTTCTGTTTGGCGGCGATTATCTTTCTATTTATCGCACCAGTTCAATCCTTCGGGCAGACAGCCGATACTATTTGGATAAAGGCTCATCCCATAGGAAATATAAATAATGTGATTAATGGTGATACCACTTCTACTGGTGCAAGAAATAATCCAAACCGTGTTTACGCATTGTATCGTGATTCTGTTTACTTATTTACAACTACAATAAGTGTAAATAGTGATTTCAAAATTTTTGGCGCTCCGGGTACGGGAAGGCCTCCTGTTATTGCACCGTCAATCCTATCAGATAATTCGTCCCCAAATTTATTTTTCAATCTTACCAAGTCAGGTTCTAAGGCTTCTTTTAAAAATATTTATTTGCTAAATGTACGCCCGGATCAGGTTATGGCCAATATTGGCGGCGGCAGCGGTATTCAGGCTTTTGCCGATAGCGTTAGGTTAACCGTTGATAGCTGCTATTTCGATGCTATGGGGGGTGCTGCTGTTATAGGGTCGGGAGCATGGGATAAATTATTTGTATCCGACTGTGTTTTTAGAAATAGTCAGCATCCATCAGCATGGTTTAACGGAAGTGCAGTATTTGATGAAAAATCAGATGTTGATACAGTAGTTGTAGTTAATAATTCTTTCTTTTATATGGGTGCATATGCATATGTTATTGTTGGCTATAACTCATTTTTCAAATTTGAACATAATACTGTTTTCCTAAATATGGTTAACCCGCTTAATATATTTATGGGTACTAATGTGGATATTGAAAATAATATCTTTTTCGCAACGGAAGCACCTGCCTGTGACTCTTCATTAATGTCTCAACAATATTATGAAAATTATGCGCTTACTTCGGGCATAATAAGCCTCGATACAGCTATATCAGGGCTATCGCCGGCAGTTTCGAATAAAACAAGAATAGCTAAAGTCAATAACAATTCTTATTTCTGGCCTTCATTTCTAACAGATTTTTATACTGCATATAACGATACAGTTACAAAGATGGAAACTGTTAACGGTAAAACTGTACGCGGTATACTTTACCCATCTGTTTGGATGAATAGTTTTACGGCTGCAATGTTTAATGATCCTACAAATTTCCCGGGACTTTCACAGAAAAATAATGTAAATGTTGATCCTGGATTTAATGCTACCGTACAGTCACAATTTGATAAAGCGCTTGCATATATTATTAGAATTACAGAGGGTAATTCTACAGATAACTCACTCTGGCAGTTTCTACCAACCAGTGGCGTATTATTCCCGCCAACATGGCCTTTACCGGAAAATCTTTCATACTCAAATACAACTTTGCAAACTGCCGGTACAGACGGGCTGCCTTTAGGCGATTTAAATTGGTATCCTGCACAACATCAACAATATTTAACCGACGTTAAAGTTGATAAAGGTACAAAAGTTCCAACAACTTTCTCATTGTCGAATGCTTATCCAAACCCGTTCAACCCGACAACCAATATTCAATTTAACATTGCAAAAAGCGAAAATATTAAACTTGTAGTTTTCAATATTCTTGGCCAGCAGGTTAAAACACTTGTTAACGGAGAAATGAAAGCAGGAAGTTATACAGCTACATGGAATGGTAAAGATGAATTTGGAAATAGCGTAGCAAGCGGTATCTATTTCTACAGACTTGAATCACAGTCATTCAATACAACAAAGAAAATGATTCTCATGAAATAGCTCCTTTAGGTTAATAGAATAAATGCAGTAATATCAGCCGGTAGAATATGCCGGCTGATATTTCCCTATTTATGCTATTGGCGATGGTTATCAGATTTGGCTATTTCAACTTGTTTTTATCCAATAGTTAGGTCATAACATTATTATGTGGGATATTTAAATTAAGCGTAGGGAGTTTATATGAAAAAATACATGGGATTTCTTGTGATGATATTATTATGTGTAATATTATCAAATCTTTCATTCGCGATGCCTGCTACCATAACGATAACAGGTGTAAACCCAGTTAGCGGCACTGGAATGGCACCATTAATAGCAACCGTAAGCTATAACGTAAGTGGTAGTTATGGTGCATTAGTAAGTTTTTCAGTCGATGGGACGATTATAAACAGTGGAGTAACAGTTCCTTCTGGATCTAATCAATGGACTACACCTTCCTTATCAGCAGGTACACATACATTAACTATATCCGATCCAGCAAGTATTGCAAGTATAAGTTATGTAGTATTGGCTCAGCCTATAATTTTATTAAGCGCAACAAATTTGAATGTGCCTGCTGTCAGTGGAATTGCTACGGTATTCGTGAGCAATGCAGGTGGCGGTAATTTAGTTTGGACAGCGACGTCAAATAGTAGCTGGATAACCTTACCCGGTGGTACAAGTATACATATTAATTATACGGCGAATACTGGGTCAGCAAGAACCGGAACAGTAACAGTGAGTGCACCTGGTGCGGCAAATACGCCTCAGACAATAACAATTAATCAGGCTGCAACTTATCCTGGATTTGGAGTTTTTCCTAGTCAAATTATTACTAACACATTTTTGAGTGGTTCAGGAACATTTGAAATTCATAACTACCCAATAGATAATAGTGGATCTACTATAAATTGGTATATAAGCTATGGAACAGGTGGTGGACAATGGTTTACTGTTAGTCCTATGAATGGTACAATTGATCCAGGAAATTATACTACTGCAAGTGTGAACTTTGATGCAGATCCCACACATACTCATAGGGAGGGAACATTTTATGTAAATAATTCAAATAATGGTGAGTATCTTTCTATTACGGTAGTTGATGATGTAGTTACTGGGATATCTTTAGTTAATCAAAATTATCCTAACCCATTTAATCCTTCCACAAATATTGACTATAAACTTTTAAATAAAAGTCGGGTAACAATAAAAGTTTACAATGTACTTGGAGATGAAGTTGCTATGTTAGCCGACGAAATAAAAGGGGCCGGAAATTATTCTGTCAAATTTGATGGCTCGCACAATGCAAGTGGTATATATTTTGTCAGATTTTTATCTATACCACTAAATGGTGACAAACCAATTGTAAAAACTATGAAAATGATTCTTATGAAATAGCTCTAATAAGTTCAAAGTGTCAGTTCTGAAAATGTCAGCCGGTAGAATATACCGGCTGATTTTTTTTGTGGTATCAATTATTTATAGGAAAGCCCCGGTTATTTGTAATTAAATAACTGGGGCTTTTTTAATTAAGAAGTAATAAGCAGCCGGATAATTACTATAAATCCATAACCAGTATAGTATCTATATCATCCAGATTACCATTCGGAATCATAATAGTAATTCCAAATTCATCCTGTCTGAATTTAACTTCGGAGCCGTCTTTATAGAGTTTTATGCTTTTTATCTTTTTGCCAAAGTCCGGCAATAATAAATTTGAACCTTCGGAATTCAATAAGTGTACAAATACTTCATTCCCTTTTTCAGTTGTAACACCCCACGATTTAGGAGTAACTGGGCCGCCGTTTGTACCGTAAATTGTTTCACCGTTTTTATCAACCCATTCTCCAATTCCCTTTAAGATCTCAACAGCCTGAGGGGGGAATTTACCATTTGGCATAGGCCCCACATTTAATAAAAGATTTGCATTATTACCGGCTGCCTTTACCAAAAGCTGTACAACCGATTTGACCGATTTGAAATTTTTATCAAATATATTAAATCCCCATGAATCATTGGTTGTTTCGCAGGTTTCCAGAGGCAGAGTGCTTATCTTAGACTCACCATTAAACCCAGTGGTATTATTTCCCGGCAAGTCCTTTTCAAACATCTGAAAATCTTCACCCGGATTTGGGGCAAGGTGATGATTACTGCCTATCATACACTGCGGCTGCAATTTATGTATAAGGCTGTAAGTTTTATCAAGCTGCCAGTCTGCATTTCTTTTATCCCACATGCCGTCAAACCAGATGCCTGAACCCTCGCCGTAATTTGTTAATAATTCGGTTAGCTGGGCATTCATATAATCTATATATTTATTCCAGTTGCCGCTATCTGGCCGCCCGGAATATTGCCCTGTATTACCGCGGGGATAGTAATCATTCTGGTACCAGTCCAATTGTGAATAATAGAAAAATATTTTAATGCCCTGTTTATGGCATTCATCTGCGAGCATTTTTATAACATCTTTTTTATAAGGTGTACGGTCCACTATATTCCAATCGGATTGTTTTGTGCCGAACATAGCAAAACCGTCGTGATGCCTTGTTGTTATTGTTATATACTTCATGCCGGCTGCTTTGGCAATTGCAACCCACTCTTTGGGATCGAAATTAATGGGATTAAAAAAATCCGGCTGTTGTTGATAAGTCGTTTTGCTAATTGCCTTTTGATGCATAACCCATTCACCGTTTTCAAGTGTGCTGTACACTCCCCAATGTATAAACAGCCCGAACTTTGCATCATGAAACCATTCCCGGTTCTTTAGGTTTTCCGGCGATGGTATATAACCTGTTTGCGCAAATCCCAATTGCAAAAAGAACAATGAGATTATTGCGAGTGAAAATAATCTATTCCTTTTCATTTTTTTGCCTATGTATGGTTAATAATAATTCGTGTTACGCAAATTAGAAGATAATATTAGTTCAATAAAAGAAGCGAATCAGCGATTCGCTTTACAAAAGTAATTAATTATTTTAAAGTTGATGTAGTTACCTGAATACATAATACAACACAATGAATGTTACTATAACTGTAACGGAAAGGATCCTGTAATTTCCAAGCACATGGCCATGGGCTTCGCCTTTTAACGGTTCCCGCCAATTTTCCCAAACAAGCACTTTTGCTTCAGCTTTTAACTGTTCGGGATATATATAAGATGCCACAATTATTATAAGACTACATAGCAGCAGCAGGTAAAATGCCGTCATCATAAAATTAGCCTGGTATAAACCATTCCAGTCTAAATAAAACATAACAAGGCCTATTACGGCGCCTGTAACAAGCGTAATATATGCAGCTTTGCCGGAGGCTTTTTTCCAGAATACGCCGAAAAGGAAAACACAGGTTATCGGCGGGGCAATATATGAAATCAGCTTATTCAATCCTTCAATTATTGTACTATAGTGGCCAAACAATGGTGAAAGAATTATTGCCAGTATTGTTGCTGTAACAGTTGTAACTTTACCTATCACCACTAATTTATGATCAGTTGTTGCAGGGTGCCAGCGTTTAAATATATCATACGCAAAAAGAGTTGCGGTTGAATTTAATGCCGCCGAGCAGGTTTGCATTGCAGCAGCAAGCATAGCAGCCGTTATAAGCCCCTTTAGCCCGATAGGCAGCATATGAGTGATCATAAAAGTATATGTATCCGCAGAGGCTTTTGGCGCATCGCCGTTAAAATAATTAGTCTGAACAAGTGCTACACATATTACGCCGGGCAGTACAAAAAAGAATACGGGAAGAATTTTTAAGAAGGCGCAAAACAAGGGGCCTAATCTTGCCTGTTTTTCATCCTTTGCGGCAAGCACTCTTTGTACAATAGTCTGATCGCAGCACCAGTACCATATTCCCAGTACCGGATAGCCAAGGAGTATAGAATACCATGGTAATCCAGAGGGATCACCGTTGAATCTCATCATATGAAGAAAGTTCCCTGTACCCCAGGTTATTCCTGAACCGGGGATTGACGCCATTGGATGCGGCTGTGTAGTAAGCGTATGGACAAGGATGCTCCAGCCGCCTATTTTGATATAACCTATTACAGTAATGCAAACGGCACCTATTAAAAGCAGCACCGTCTGAACGCTCTCAGTCATTACCACAGCAAGCAAACCTCCAAACATTGTATAAATGCCGGTAAGTATGCCGAGTACAATTATAAAAAACATCAGTGCATCAATACCCATTATAGTTGACTGGGGTGGTATATCCAATATACCACGCAATACCCAGGCAGCGGTATACAATGCAACTCCTATATGAATTACAATTGCAGATACAACAGAAATTATTGCCAGCCAGTCCCTGCAATTTCTATTATATCTCCTCTCAAGATAATCAGGCAGAGTGGGAACTTTTGAGCGCAGATAAAGCGGCGCAAAAAACAGGGAAAGCAGAATTAATGTAAAGCCGGCCATCCATTCAAAGTTTCCATAAACAAGCCCGTATTTATAAGCTGATTCTGCAAGGCTTACTAAATGAACTGTGGATATATTGGCGGCAAACATTGCCAGCCCGATAATAGGCCATTTAAGAGTATTTCCGGCTAAGAAATAATGGCTGCCTTCGCCGCCTTGTTTCCTTTTGAAGCCTGCCCATACGCCGAGGCCCACTATTCCCAGCAGGTATAATATTATAATTGCATAATCATATGAAGAAATCCTCATAAGTAATTCCCTTTTGTGTTAGTTAGTGTGAAAAACTTCTTTCATAAATTGCCAGTACTGATTATCTTTCTGAATGAGCAGGTTTTGAAGGCCGTCCTCGAAAGCCTTAAAATTATCATCCCTCATTAATTCTCCCAAATCATTAAGCAAGTCGTTTCCGTCATATTCAAAATAGAAATATAGCTTGCTGTCTTTAACGTACATATTGCAATTTTGAATATTATGTTTATTCATTACTCCTTCCATGCCGGAAGGTGAATTTTTTATGAGGCTTATTACATCATTATCCTTGCCCTGAATAATTTGAGCGACCACAGCCACACGCTGTGCTTCCGGAGAAGGCTTAATAAGCTTTTCAAGACATAATGCCTGGTCCATTACCGCCCACCATTCACCTTCTTTCCTTGTAGGAAGCGGCTCCTGCATGGGGTCGGTAAGCTTCCACCAGTCCCTGGTCGTAGGGTCTGCAATGGCTTTCATATCCGAATCATAGTCGGCGCCGATGTATTCATAATATGAAAAGAGCATTCCATCCAGAAGAAATATACTGTAGTTTCTGATGTTTGATTCTTTAATCCTGCTCAATACGCCGGGGAATGCGTTTTTGTGAAGAATAATATACCGTTCTTCAAATTCAGGCCGGACTTTTATTAAGCTGCCGACACGTTTAGTAACTTTTTCCTGTTCCATTTTTACCTCAGTAAGTTTTCTATTTGCTTTAGTATAAGTAGTAAGTACCAGAAGGGAGAGAACAAATATTGAAATTACTTTTAGACTTTGCATTGTCTTGTCTCCTTATTGTATAATATTTAATTGATAGAACTTTTTCAGGCAACAGTAACGCGAAACATTTATCAGTTTAAATTTTCTTACAAGAATCACCGGCTTTAAGAACCGGTTTTAGCAATATTTTCTTCTTACGCAATTTAGGCCGTTTAATTTTTTCAATAAGTAATTTTATGGATTCAGTGCCAAGTTCCGGTATTGGCTGGGATATGTATGTTATCTTAGGCAGGAAAATATCATAACCCGGAATTTCATCGAAACATATTAAAGAAACATCGGATGGTACGGTTTTCTTTAAAACACGCAGGGCTTTTATAGCGCCTGTCATCATTAAACTGTTAAACGTAAAGATTGCCGTAGGCTTATTTTGGCTTCGGAATAACTGTATAACGGACTTATATGCTTTTGCTTCGTCAAATTCACAATTTAATATCAGGGATGGGTCCGGTTTTATTCCATGGTGTTTTAATGCGTCTGTTGAGCCTGAATACCGCTGTATATCGGGGTAAATAAGTCCCGGCCCTTTTAATATTGCTATCCGTCTATGCCCGAGTCTTATAAGGTATTCAACAGCATTAAAAGCGCCGTAGTAATGATCGGTTGTTACGTAATCAGTATCCGGTTCTTTAAAAACTCTATCCACAGAAATGAATGGTATGCCGGTTTTTCGAAGGTATTCAATTGATTTTTGAGAATGGGGTACAATTAAAATTCCATCAACGCGCTGGGAATGGAGTAATTTAATATATTTCAGTTCTTTTGCCGGCTCTTCATC
>JARLHB010000407.1 GCA_031292465.1 Ignavibacteriaceae bacterium | reverse complement strand
TGCCTTTAATAAAAGAAGTAATAGAAGAAGCATATGTTCTGTATAGTTTTGTAGAAGAGAATATGATAATTCACGAAGTAGGGACGATACCGATTTTTAAAGATAACGGATTCATTTTTGTACCTGATAATTCTCATAAGGTCCTTCAGATTCATAGATATGAATACTCCCTTTATTCTTCAGATGCAAAGCCATTTAGTTCGCTTCAAACCAGTTTTGTAGAAATTGAAGATGCGATAAAATTCAATGGGGAAGAGGAAATTATAAAAGTAAACCTGGTAAAAAAATATATGGAGAAACCGAATATTGCTACATATATTTGCGAAAACGAATATGATTTTCCATTCGATGAGACGGTTTTTCCAATAGCTAAAAGAAAATTACTAAACTATCTGGCTGAATGAAAAGGTTAAAAGTTTTAACCTTTTCATTCAAATCCAGCAATTCCTAAATCATCCAATTATAGCAATATAATCCGCTAAAATATGTCCTGTTTCATCCAGCAGCGGATCATTCTTTAAATCTTCATCTGCCGGAGGAGTTTCACCCTTCTTAAGCAGCTTTAATCCTAAATTCTTTCTTCTTACATTCTCTTTTTCGAAACGTTTCTGCTCGTCTTCGTCATGCTCTTTTTTACGTATCGCCTCATTTAAGGAGATAGTCTTTTTATCGTGGGCTTCTTTATAATCGTTAACTTCATCCATATACTCTTCCCACAAAGGATCATTACTTTTTATCCGTTCATCATGTTTCTTTATCAATTCGGGAACATACTTTTTAATGTTTCCAAACGGAGTATAATTTGCAGATTTTATTTGATCCCATGGCAAAGAGCTGGGTTCCGAACTTTCACCTACTTCACTAAAATCGATTGCCGGAGGAAATTTAATATCTGGCATAACCCCAAGGTGCTGTGTACTTTCGCCGTTAATACGGTAAAACTTGGCAATAGTCAATTTTATCTGCCCAAGTTTATCAGAAGAGTTTTGCATTAATCTGTTTAAGTCAATTAAATTTTGCACAGTTCCTTTGCCATAACTCTCTTCACCGATAATTAAGCCGCGGCCGTAATCCTGAATTGCAGCAGCAAATATTTCTGAAGCAGATGCGCTAAAACGGTTTTCAAGAATAGCAAGCGGGCCGCTGTACAGAATTGAAGGATCAGGATCGTCTTCTTCTCTTATGCTTCCATCAGCGCTTTTAATTTGTACAACCGGGCCGGATTTAATAAAAAGCCCTGTTAATTTAATTGCCTCTTCCAGTGAGCCGCCGCCATTGTTGCGCAAATCTATTACAACACCATGTACTTTTTCTTTAATCAGTTCATTAAGTAATTTCTGAACATCCTTGGTTGTACTCTTATAATCTTTATCGCCGCGCTGTTCTGCCTCAAAATCGCTGTAAAATGCCGGTATGGTAATAACTCCAACCTTATAGTTCTTACCATTGTTTTTAATTTCAAGTGTTTTGCTTTTAGCAGACTGTTCTTCAAGGTTAATTTTATCCCTTACAAGAGTAATTTCCTTAGGCTTAACATTTGCGCCCTGATTTGCAGGGATAATCTGAAGCCTGACAACACTTCCTTTTGGCCCTCTGATTAACTGAACTACGTCTGTAACCCTCCATCCAACAATGTCTACGAATTCACCTTCTTTGCCCTGTGCAACAGCCACTATTTTATCATCACGGTGCAAAAGTTTGCTTTTAAAAGCAGGCCCGCCGGGAACTACTTCCGCAATCTTAGTATATTCATCTTCAGTTTGCAGCTGTGCGCCAATACCCTCAACAGACCGGCTCATATCAATTTTAAAGTTATCTGAAGTTTGAGGAGACATATAATTAGTATGCGGGTCTAATGATTCCGTAAAAGAATTTTCAAATAACTGGAACACATCTTCATTTGAATACTGTAATAAAGACTTTCGTAAGTTTTCATACCTTTTCTTAAGGGTGCTTTTCACATCATCCCATTTTTTACCTGCAAGCATTAGATTCAGCGCATCGTTTTTCGTTTTCTTATACCATATATCATTTAATTCGATCGAATCTTTTGCCCAGCTTGCTTTTTCCCTGTCAAACTGCAGAACATCATTCCCGTTAAAATCAAAACCTTTCTCAAGAATTCTTTCAGCAAAATTTATTCTTTCGTTCATTCTGTTTCTGAAGACATTAAACATCTGAAATGGTTCATTCAAATTTCCGCTCTTAATATCATCATCAAGCTGATATTTGAATTTATCAAAGCCGGCTATATCCGAAGCATAAAAGTAGCTTCTGTTATCGTCCATGGTTTTTAAATACCTGTTATATATTACGCCGGATAGGGAATCATTAAGCTTAAATTTGCGGTAGTGATACCTTTGAAGAATTGTTGAAATTAATACATCTTCATTTTCCATGTACTTTAACGGGTGGATTGTCTTAGATGTATCAATGGTATCATTGTTAAAATTCTTAAAATGAAGTGTGCGTGCTAAGAAAACGTTAGCAGCAATTAACAATATTATTAGCACGAAGATTTTCTTCATAAGGTCTCTCGTTTTTTGTGTCATCTATATTTTTATAAATATTTATTGTAGAATAGAATAAATATGAATAATTTATATTAGCTTTTTGTACATAATTATTCTAAATAATGAATACAACAATCTTAAAATTATTCATCGTTAAATATCATAAATAATTAGATGTAATAAAAATGGATTTTGTTCCCTATGAGTAATATCTCAATAAAAAAATATCATCAGTTTGGTAATTTATTTAACTACATCAAGATAACCCTGCTTGTCTCTTTTGCAGCATATTCTATGAATTATGCCCAAATTCAGGACAAAAACAAATATAATCTGCGTGTTATTGATACAGAGCAAGCTTATAAGGAACTTATTCAAAAGAACAGCAGTAATAATTTGGTGGATATAAAAAAGCTAATCCCATCATTAAAATTGGATATACGATATGCCGGGAAAAACAACTTTCTGCATGAACAGGTTTATAATTATGCAAAAGCGTTTTTAAGGCTTCCGGCAGCTGCGGCTCTTAAAAAGGTACAGAAAGAGCTTCAAAAAATGGGACTGGGATTAAAAATATTCGATGCTTACCGGCCATACAGGGCAACAGTAAAATTCTATGATAAAGTTAAAGACACTCAATATGTCGCTTCGCCCTGGTCAGGCTCACGGCATAACAGGGGATGTGCGGTTGATTTGACTATCATTTCCCTTAAAACAGGCAAAGAACTTAGTATGCCCACAGAATTTGACTCATTCCGGGAAACAGCTCATTCGGATTATCTCAATCTGTCTTCTGAGCAAATTAAAAACAGGGATTTGCTTATTGGGGTTATGGCTAAATACGGATTTGAGAATCTTCCAACCGAATGGTGGCATTATGATTTCAAAGACTGGGGTAAATATGATATTATGGATTTAAGCTTTGAACAGCTTGAGGGCATAAAGTAATAATATTTTCTAAGATTTCTAATAATATTGAAAACACACCCCTTAGTCCACTCTTAAGAGGGGAATGAAAGGGATGTGTTTAATTTAAAATTGATCAAGATCTATTGAGTTAATTTAGTTTAGAAGCTATATCCAATACTTTAGCTGAGTGTCCTTCAATATCGCTTACATTAATAATTTCTGCTATTATACCTTTTTTATCGACTATAAAAGTGATACGGTTATCATAGCCTTTATCGCTAAGCACACCATATTTTTTTGATACATTTTTATCGGCATCTGAAAGGAGAGGGAAGTTCAGGTTATAATCCTTTACAAATTTCTTAATTTCATCTTTCTGATCTATACTTATACCAAGAACCTGAACCTTACTGTCCTTAAACTTGCTCCAGTCATCCCTTATGCCGCAGGCTTCTTTGGTACATCCCGAAGTTCCGGCTTTGGGATAAAAGTAAACAACCACAGGCATTTTTCCTTTATATGAAGAGAGTTTATACGAATGGCCGAATGCGTCGTGCAGTGTAAAGTTGGGAGCCGACATACCCACTTTTAACTCACCTTCCTTTTCGGTCTTAGTGTTTTGTGCTAAAGAAAATGAAGTGACTAACAGGAATGAGAAAAGGAAAAATACTAACTTTTTCATAACAGCCTCATATTTTTTTATAATTAACTTAGTTTGATATTATCGATACAGAGTAGTAGAAAATGTTTGTTAACGTAAAAATCAACCCCTTCTCTTAAAAAGCGAAGGGGTTGTTGATAAGTTAAAATGTTTGTGAAGCAATCTTTAATAAAATTAATCTATATCAACACTTCGTGAGAAAATATAGTCAACATTTTTCAAAGTCTTCTTGCCGTCAAACACCTCATTCAAATCATCTTCCGTCAGATATTTCATTACTTCGGGAGATTTGGCAAGCTCGGAATGCAAATTTTTAGATTCATCAGCCCATACATCCATTGCCGATGTTTGTACAATCTTATAAGCGTTTTCTCTGGAAATACCTTTATTAACAAGCTTTAAAAGAACTGTCTGCGAGAAAACCAGCCCTCTTGTTAATTTAAGGTTTCTCATCATGTGTTCCGGGTAAATAAGAAGATTTTTAACCAATTTTACCGCAAGATCAAGCATGTAATCCAAAGCTATGCAGCTATCAGGCACAGCAATTCTTTCAACAGATGAATGAGAAATATCCCTTTCATGCCATAAGGCAACATCTTCAAGTGCAGCAACAGCATTGCCCCTTAGAATTCTGGACAGCCCTGTAATTCTTTCACTTATAATCGGATTCCGTTTATGAGGCATAGCAGAGGAACCCTTTTGTCCCTTTGAAAAAAACTCCTCGGCTTCAAGGACTTCAGTTCTTTGCAGGTGCCTTATTTCAACGGCAATTTTTTCAAGAGTAGCGCCTATAACAGCAAGTGTAGTCATAAAAGCAGCATGGCGGTCACGCTGGATAACCTGTGTAGATACAGTGGCGGGGGCTAATCCCATTTTCTCACATACATATTCTTCAACCTTTGGCGAAAGATGCTCGAAAGTTCCGACAGCACCGGATATTTGTCCCACACTAATTGTCTTAATTGCTTCCTGTAGTCTTGCAATATTTCTTTTAGTCTCTTCATACCAAAGAGCAAACTTTAAGCCCATAGTTGTCGGTTCTGCATGAATACCATGAGAACGCCCCACGCACAGAGTATTTTTATGCTCAAGAGCCCTTTGCTTCAATACGCCTTTCAGGTCGAATAATCTTTTCAATAAAAGCTCGCCTGCGGATTTCATCTGGAAGCAAAGAGTGGTATCAAGAATATCCGATGAAGTCATTCCATAATGAATATGCCGTGATTCCGGACCTACATATTCAGCTACGTTTGTTAAGAATGCAATTACATCATGCTTGGTAGTTTCTTCAATTTCAAGAATGCGCTTTACATCAAAATTAGCTTTTTGCTTTATTACATCAACATCAGCTTTTGGAATTTCGCCGAATTCACTTCTTGCTTCACAGGCAAGTATTTCTATTTTCAGCCAGGTATTGAACTTAAATTCATCCTGCCAGATTTTACCCATTTCAGGTAGAGTGTATCTTTCTATCATTCACTTTTCTCCAATTTCATTTGTTTTGTTGTTTCTTTATTATTTCTTAGAATTTTTAATGTTACTGTTTCACCGGCAGTAAATTGCTGAAAAGCGCCTATAAGTGTCTGCTGGTTATTTATTAAATATTTATCAAGCCGAATTATAATATCACCATCCTGAATTCCTGCACGGGAAGCGGGAGAGTTAGGAAGCACCTGATTTACAATTACACCGCGTGAACTTTCAAGCTTATAGTATTTGGCAATTCCATCGTCAATATCCTGTATATTCAAACCAATATCAAAATTGCGGTCAACTTTGCCTTTATCTTTTAACTGGGCTATAATCTTTTTTATTTTATTTGCCGGTATTGCAAAACCAAGCCCGATATTGCCAGAACCTCCGTTAGTATAAATCAGGGTGTTCATGCCAATAATTTCACCCACGCTGTTTGCAAGCGGGCCGCCGCTGTTACCGCCGTTTATTGCCGCATCGGTCTGAATCATATCCAAGTAGAATCTGTTATCAAGCGGCTCAAGATTCATACCC
>JARLHB010000038.1 GCA_031292465.1 Ignavibacteriaceae bacterium | reverse complement strand
CTTTATAATCTAATTTTGCCTTTTCAACTTTACGCCAGTATTCAATCTCTGCTTTCCAGCCTGGCAATTCACTTAAATTTTGCGGGCCTACAATCTGTTCGGATGTTTCGGTAAGCCACACGCGTGAAGTTTGGGCTGCTGATTCCGGGTTATTTAAATTTATAATCATCATTAGGATTGCAATTGCAGGCAGTCTTAAATTTTTTAGAGTCATCTTCATATTATAATTCCCAACATTTATTTTCTGCATATATCTAATATATTAAAAATATTTTTTTATTTGCCGCAGATTTTGTTTTTCAACTTTGTTATTTATGAAGTATAATTTGCGTTTTCAGATATTAAAGCATCTTAAAATATTATTTTCTAAATACGGAACAGCCGGAGACATATTAAAATATCTCCGGCTGTTATTCTATCAACAATTATAACTCTATAAGATATATTCTATTCACATTAGAATATCCTTTTACTCTTGCCTTATACTTAGTTGTTCAATATTTGCCATCCGCGTTTATTCATCTGGTAATAAATTATACCGCCGAATATAGATCCGATTATTACGAACACAACGCCAAGCATTACATCCTGCAGTATTATATGCCCTAATCCGAACAGGAAGCAATATACCATTACAACCCCGCATATCCAGTTTGTTAAATTCAGTATCCCGTCATGGGTCTGCGTTATATCCGTTGCTCCTTTGGCTATCGGACCCCACATGCTTGCATTAGGCCTTACTTTCCTGTAAAACGAATAAAGTTTCTCGTCAGGCTCAGGCTTTGTTAGGAATGTTACTGTTAACCAGATTACTGTGGTAAATCCTACAGTTATCAACAGTAAGTATGCAAACTGTACAGGGTCATCTTCATTTAAATGAAATCCAAACTGCAATATCAGAGATATTACAAATGACGCTATCATTGCTGAGATTTCACTCCATGCATTTATTCTCCACCAGAACCAGCGTAAAATAAATACAAGCCCTGTTCCGGCTCCTATCGCCATTAGGAATTTCCATGCCCCCCCGATTGAATCCATGTAAAACGTTGCTATGGCTGACAGTATCATAAGCACCACTGTTACAAGCTGTGAAAATTTTACATAATGCTTCTCTGGTTTGTTATGTACATATCTCTTATATACATCATTAACTAAGTAGCTTGCTCCCCAGTTTAGCTGCGTGCCTATCGTTGACATATATGCCGCCGCAAAGGCCGCTATCATCAACCCTCTCAGGTATGCTGGCAAATCTGATATCATTATCTTTACATAACCTATTTCCGGATCGCGAAGGTATGCCGCATCATGCTGATACCTTACAACTGCAACAAGACCTACTATTACCCACGGCCACGGGCGAAGCGCATAATGCGCAAGATTAAACCACAATGTTGCCAGAAGTGAATGCTTCTCATTCTTTGCACTGAATATTCTTTGAGCTATATAGCCTCCTCCTCCGGGCTCGGCCCCCGGATACCACGAGGCCCACCAGTTTACCGCTATATATACGCAAAATGTTATCACAGGCATCCAGGCTGAGTTTAAGTCCGGTACCATCGCAAGTATTGAACTTGTTCCTGTGGCGCTGCGCGCCTTGTCTATTACATGAAGCTGGCTTATTACATTGCCCATACCGCCTGTTGCCTGTACTGCAAATACCGCAAGTACTATTACCATACCCATCTTCAGTACAAACTGGAATAAGTCAGTCCACAACACTCCTAAAAGACCGGATAGTGTGGATATGGATGCTGTTATTGCCATTATTACTATAGCTATTATAAGCGCTTCTATTTTGTTTATGCCAAGCACAAGCATCATTATCTTTACTATCGCAAGATTTACCCAGCCCATTACTATCAGGTTTATAGGAAGGCCAAGATATATTGCACGAAATACTCTAAGGAACGCTGCCGGTTTGCCGCTGTACCTTATCTCTGCAAACTCCACATCGGTCATTACGCCGGCCCGTCTCCAGAGTTTTGCATAAAAGAATACCGTCAGCATTCCGCTGAAAAGCATGCTCCACCATATCCAGTTGCCGGCTATGCCGTTGCGCGCTACAAGGCCGGATACTACAAGCGGCGTATCTGCCGCAAATGTTGTGGCCACCATCGAGGTACCTGCAAGCCACCAGCTTATATTTCTGCCGCCGACAAAAAAATCATCTACGCTTCGCGTTGCGCGTTTGCGCAGGTATATGCCTACTCCAAGGTTAAACAAAAAATAAAGTGCTATTACTATAAAATCGATATAGTTTAACTGCATTTATCTGCCTCCGTTAAATTAAATATTTATAAATGAATCATTCATAATCATATAACCTTCAGCCTTATTAGGCTTACTTCCCGCCTGCTTGTTTAACCAATTTTTCTACTGGAGAAATAATTACCAGTTCAACTTCAGCTTTTGTTGCACGGGCCTGTTTAATTGTTTCCAGGCTTTTGGATACCCAGTCAGAGTCTGCTTTAGTTTTATTTTTTATATTATCCAGCGCCTTTAGGCCTATAACCGAAATATTATACAAATCTTTTGACACAGGTTCTATATCCTTTAACGACTGGAATTTATCAATCAAAACCTGAAGGGATTCATAGTTGTTCTTCCACGAAGTAAGTTCCTGTGCAATTTTATCTAATTTATTCAAATCCTGTGTATTGCCTGCAATAAAATCATCAACTAAAAATCCGAAATTCCTGGCTGCTTTAGGATCCGGAACGGAGATATCAGCAGCCCTGGTATAGGGAGAATATGACCTGAATGGATTTAATGCACCTCGTTTATATCCCTGCACAGGCTCAACTAAATTAATAAGAGTTGCAAGAGCATCTATATCATCGCTGTTAACAAGCCTTCTCATCATCATATCCTGATTTTTAATATGAGTCAGGCCAAGCTCTTCCAACTGCAAAGAGATTTTATCCATCCTGCGGTACATATCTCTTACATCTTTAACACTGCCCTGCGACCAGAACCTTTCTGCAATTGCAGCAGTCCTGGGCCATATACGTGAATCGATTGTTTCAGGAGTAATCATCTCAGCCCACATAGTAGCTTCCCCGCCTAAAACATTCTTTGCAGATTTTTCATCCAAAGCGGAATCGGCAGGCAACGGATCATTTAAATAATGAAAAGAAGTCGGCTGGCAAAGGTCTATATAATATCCATTAGATAATAATCCCATATATCCTTTACGTGCAGCGTCAAACAAAGAAGCCTGTCCGCGCCATGATTGTATTACTATATCATGAGGTAAATCAGGCTGAAATATCTCATCCCAGCCGATCATCTTCTTATGGTACTTAGTTAATATTTGTAATATTTTTTGATTAAAATAAGTCTGCAATTGTTCTGTAGATTTTAAATTATGAGATTTCATAAACTTTTGGATTGATTTATTTCCACCCCAATCTTCTCCATTGTTCTCATCGCCCCCTATATGCATATATTCATCCGGGAAAAGTTCAGACATTTCTTTAAAGAATTTATCAAAGAATTTATACGTTGCTTCATTTGTCGGATCAAAGACAGGATTAAATACTCCCCATGCTCTTTCAATTTTATTTTCAGGATCCTTTGCCCTTGATTCCTTAGACTGGCTTGAAAATTCCGGGTAAGCAACAAGCCAGCTTGTAGAATGCCCCGGTATATCAAATTCAGGTATAACACGTATTCCCCTGTCTTCAGCATATTTTAATACATCTTTTATCTGTGCCTGTGTGTAAAACAATCCGTCCGAGCCCAGTTCAGTAAGTTTTGGGAAAGCTTTGCATTCTACCCTGAAACCCTGGTTATCGCTCAGGTGCCAGTGGAAAACATTCAGCTTAACAGCGACCATGCCGTCAAGGTTTCTTTTTATTACATCAACAGGCATAAAGTGGCGGCTTACATCAATCATTAATCCGCGCCACGGAAACCTTGGGGAGTCTTCAATTTTTACATCAGGTATGTAATAACCGGAATTATCGGATTGAAGCAATTGCAAAAATGTTTCTATTCCTCTGATGGCGCCTATATCGTTAGCTGCACTTAACTGCACCTGATTATTAGTTACGGTAAGAGTATAAGATTCATCCTCAAATAATTTAACAATTCCCGGATGGTTAATGTTAATAATCATAGATGGGCTTTCTACAACAGCGCCTTTGTAAACATAATCCTGCTGAAGGAACAAACCCGTGCGGCCGGAAAGTCTTCTAAGCATTCTGCTTGCGGCGCCGTTTATCCGCTCTGCAGAATTTCCCTTTATTTCAACTTTAAAATTCTTGTCAAGCCTGAATTCGCCTCCGGTTAATTCAACCTTTAGCGGCTGCGGCATAAGGTCCAATTTTTTATCATTGCCTTCTGCATTAATAAATACCGACAGAAATAAAACTGCTGCTATTGCAGCAATAAAATTCTTCAATTGTTTCATAATGAATCCCTTTTCTGTAATCTGTTTATGTTAGTCTTTATTAAGTCCGATAAAATTCATTTTATGTTCCAGCCCGATATTTGCACCACGGGCTTTTTACCAGCCAGGATATTTTTATAAAAATATCCTTTTATTGTTCTTTTCTCTCCCGGTAATATAGAAAAATAATTATCATCCCAGAATACCGGTAATATTGAAGGTCCATCCTTTCCTTCAGTTGCAGAAAGAACTACCTGAAATGCTAATTCCTTAGTATTATTAATAACTTCTTCTTCAACTTCAACTTTTTCACCCGCGACTTTGAATATTGAATGCGCTGAAAGATTTATTTTTTTTAATTTATTCAAATCGGTCATATCAGCATACTCCTTTACCGGAGTTATATACCAGGTAGCTTTAGCAGTATCAAGTTCATCCTGTTTTGCCGGCAGGCAATAAAAATTTGAACTTACTATTCTCTCTCTATCATACAGTTTCAAATCAATGAAATAAGTTTTGCTTAAATCTTTTATTTCGGGAATCTGCATTATTTCATGAGTAGAATCCGGTGTAAGATTATCAACGGAATAGCTCCCGGAATATTTTTCAAATAAATCAAGATTAAAAATACGAATTTTTGCAGTTAATTTTTTAATAGAATAAACTGAATTATTTACTGCTAAAACCTTATAACTATTGTAATCATACAAAATATGTACCGGTTCACATGCTTTTTTAGTTCCGAAGAAAGCCCCGCCCGGCATTAAATAGTAATCATATAATTGCCACCAGAGTTTAGGCCAGGCTGCGTTCAGCATCCAGTGTATAACACCTGTGGCTCTGTACTTATTTGCAATGCTTGCTTCAAACATAGCTCTTGTGTTTTCATAATTTATAAGCTGAGCTTTAGTGCAGTATTCTTCCACATTATCAGGCTTGCCAAGCCTGTTGAATAAGGCATTGTTATAATTTACAAGGCTGCCGAATACATTTTTACCGCAATGGTAATTCCATACGCTGTCAATAGGCCATAAATGCTCTTTCGGAATCATTTTTTCGACGCTCTCAAATGGCGGCACTTCACCTCCCGGGCCAAGTTCCGTATTAAATCCAAAAGCTCCGCCTAATGCAGTATCGGTCCACCAGTAAACGGGCGGAACATAATCATAAGGGCCGCGCATTTTAACGGCAGTTTTACCGGTAATTGCGCTAACATGTTCATGAGCTGAAGCAATAAAGGGACGGTCAGGATCATCTTCCTTCAGTATTGCCAGATATTTATTCTCAAGCTCCGGGCGCGGTAATAAATCGCTTCCGTAAAGCCAGACAAAAATAGAAGGATGATTTCTTAACCATTTAACCTGATCCTTCCATGATTCAGAAATAAGTTTTATGTCTTCAGGTGATTTTATTCCGCCAAATTCATCAGCTTCTTTGCCCAGATTATCTGTCCACTCCCATTGGCAGCTCCAACCGGCCATAATTAAAATTCCATTTTCGTCGCAAAGGTCAAAGAGCCTGCTGGTTTCTCCCCATATTCCTTCAAGCCGGATTGTATTCAGCCCCATTTGTTTTACATATTCAATCTGGTGTTTAAGGTTATTATGATCTTCATTAAAAAAGATATCATCTACCCATCCGCCGCCCAAAGCAAGAATCTTTTTACCGTTCAGTTTATAGCCGCGGTGCCCATGTTCATTTATATAATCGGATACTTCACGTATTCCAAACTTAGTCTCACTTTTATCAGATATTTTTTTATTACTGCTAAATTCTAATTTCAGGTCATATAATTCAGGTCTGCCCAGGTTGTAAGTCCACCATAAATGAGGATTATGTATCTTTAACTGAGGAAATTCTTCAGGAGAAAATATTACAAGTTTGTTTTCATTTGGAGCAAGTTCAACTTTTTTTGAGAATTTTATTTGATCGATTTCACCCGTTATTACACCTGAAACAATATTGCCCGTATTATTGGTTAATTCGGCAGAAACGGAAAGCTCTGCACTTTTAAGTGTATTCAGGTCAATTTTGCTTCTAACGAAAGGATTATTTATAGAAACGCTACCGCATATTTTTATTTTCACCTCTCTCCAGATACCAAGGCTTTTATCAGGCGAAGCCGGGTTCCAGTCCACAAATCCTGTTGATGGATCACCCGGCTGAGGTGGAAAAACTTTTACAGCAAGAAAATTTTTGCCGGCTTTAACAATCTTTGATATATTAAATTCAAATTGGCGGTAAACCCCCTTAACACTGTCTGATTTAGCTATAAGTGTACCGTTCAGCCAGATATCAGCACGGTAGATTATGCCGTCAAAATCTAATTTTATAGTTTTCCCCCGGTCTTTAGCCGAAATATTAAACTCCGTTCTATACCACCATGGCTTTTGAAACTGTTCCGTAGGAATTCTTTTTAGATTATCCCCTATAAAAACATCTTTATATACTTTATCATTAACAAGCGTGCCCATTACAGTTGAAGGAACAGTTGCCGGATACCATTTGTCCGGAGTATATTTGTTTGGGAAACAAACTAAAGATTCATCTACGGACACCATTATAGAGGACTGTATAAACCATCCTTTATCCAGGATCATTGTTCCGTCTTTTTCCATGGCATAAACCGGAAATGGATAAAAAGTGTAAAATATCGTTAAAATAATCCCACTAATTAGTATTTTAATTGAATTACTCTTTCCTTTCATACTTTCTCTAACTATAAAAGTATTCATTCGATCAATAGTTCCCTGTTCCCAATTAATTTATAAATTTACATAACCGCTATCCAAAGACCGCAGTTATATATGTTAATTTCATTTTAATAAAGCAATTTATAATTACCTTACGTTAATTTCCACTTCTTTCGAATATGCCGTATTTCCCTTGCTATCTGTAGCAATAGCTTTTATCCTGTGCCTGCCTTTCGGCAGATTAAACCACGCCCATTCGAAAGGGGCCTTTGTAGCATAACCAAGCGAAATACCATCGCCGAAAAACTCAGCCTTCATTATAGGGCTTCCGTTTTCTTCATTAACGGCTTTTATAATCAAATTAGAACCGGCCGCAAATGCATCATTATTTAACGGTTTTGTTATTTTTATTAAAGGAATTGTTACACCGTTTTGATTCTTATCGTATTTATAATCCGGCATATTGCGTTTATAAATAGTATTAAGAAGAGTACTTACGGAATCATCGCCGCTTATTTCCCAGAACATAACTCCGCCTAAATTATAAGCATCAGCATAACGTGATTTAAGTGCAACGGATTTAGGATCATCAAAAGTCCAGAATATTTTTTTATCCGGGTTGTACAGATATGGAGCCATTGCAACCGTATCCCAATAATATTTATATCCTTCATTCTCCAGTTTACAAAGAAGCGAATAATTCCCGAATCCGTGCGCTGCAAATGTACCCGGCTGGTATAAACCTCCGTTAGCCGGTTCAACATTATCCCAGCACTTACCGTAAAATGCAACGCCGGGAATAATTTTTCTGCTGCTTATTCCAATAGAATCTATATAATATTTTACAGATTTATCATAAGAATGTTTCATGCCCATTTCTGTAGTATCTGCGGGATCAGAAAGAAGATTTGTATGATGTGCCGCTGCGTTATTCCATACGCCGTGAAAATCATAAGTCATCAGATTAAGCCAATTTAAATATTTTTCAGCGCTTTTAAAATCATAATTATTTACATTAGGCACATCAGCAGCAACTGCGGCCGTTAAAAGCAGCTTCGGATTAATAGCATCAAGCTTTCTCCTAAAAACTTCCAGCAATTTTGTAAAATTTTCTCTATCGTTTACATTATAGTGTGTGCCTTCCATCCCGCCGCTTACCGGGAATTCCCAGTCAAGGTCAAAGCCGTCAAATATGCCTGCGGCTATTGCTTTGCCGCCCGCATTTTTTTCAAGAGACAGATTTCCTTTAATAAATTTATCTATGCAGTCATTTACAAATATCTCACGAGACTCCGGTGTAAGAGCGGCATCGGAATAAAACCTGCATCCTCCCCATCCCCCTATTGATAATAATATTTTCAACCCTGGGAACTGGGCTTTCAGCTTTTTTAATTGATTAAACTGTCCCCTAAGCGGTTTGGCTGAGTCGTCAGCAATTCCATCAATACTCTTATCGGCTGAATAGAGTTCTTCATAATCGACATAATTATTTGAAAACAGGACAATTTTCCCAGTCGGGTCCTGGCCGGGAACAGCAAATGAATAATTAAGGATTGTAATTTTACCTGCAGCGCCTGAAGTTTTAAGATTTTTTACAAAATAACCGCGGTTTTCAGACCCTCTGCCCATATAATATGCAACTATCTCTTTTTTCTGAGCTGCTATAAATATCTGAGAAAAATAAATTATAAATACAATAATTTTTAGTAACCTGGAAAACATAAATCCTCATCCTAATTGATTTAATCACTGGTAATTTAACCGGTTTTATTGTCCTTAATTTTACTTTCCCCAAAAATTTACCAAACTAAAAATATGAAAATCTTTTATAATAATGCTTCGCAATTATAAATAATGCCGGTTAAAAAACAGAATTATTTCATTCTGCTCGATTTATTACCGATAGAATAGATAAGTAATATATCTATCCGTGTTGAAGAAGTTATCCTGTTAAGGGTTAAAATATAAAATTACATCCGTTTAAAGTCATAAAAACTGAAAAAACATTTAAGATATTACCTATGTTCTTCCGGTGTAAATGGAATGATAAACAATATTAAATAACTGAAGAAATTATCTTTAATCATATCAATATAAAAACAAACATGGACTGCCATTGTTGACAGTCCATGCCTGAATTACTGAACCGGAGAAATTACTTAAGAAGCATCATTTTTTGTGTTAGTGTTCTAGAACCCTGAGTTAGGGAATAGAAATAAACGCCGCTGCTTAAATTATCCATTTTGACGTTATATGTATATTCGCCTTTATTTTTATAAACATTATCAACAATTGTTCTTACCAACTGCCCTACTACGTTATATATTTTCAAGCTTACATTACCATCCTGCGCAACGCTGAACTTAATGTTAGTTGAAGGGTTAAACGGATTCGGGTAAGCCGGATAAAGAGCAAATTTGCTGGGAACCTGAGATGCTGTTTTCTGAACTCCCGTAACTTTGCCAGTAAACCAGAAAGGATCGCCGTACTGAAGGCCATCACTTGCTGTTAATGATGCAGAATATTTCAAGTCATTTGAGCTTTGTTCCGGTAACGGCCATGTTGGTACCCAGTTGCCGCTTGAATAATCCGGTGCTGAATATGAATAACCCCATATATGTGTTGCAACGTCGCCGTTGGACCTGGATTCCATGAACCATGGTAAAAATCCTATGCCGTCTTCAGCCGGAATGCAACCGTTGACCCAAAGCGAAGCGGATGAATTCGCTAAAAAGCAGGG
>JARLHB010000406.1 GCA_031292465.1 Ignavibacteriaceae bacterium | reverse complement strand
ATACCGGAGTATATTAGGCTTAATCAAACTTTCCAGGATACTTATCTTTGCTGCGGTTATATTGGCAGCATCGGCATTTATCTATATTTCTCCGTATTGTGGTTTCTCAACTACATTCAGCAGACTGAATACTGAACTGAACGGTACTGCTGTAACAAAGCATTTTATTATACATTATCCGCCGCAATTAGATAAGGATTTAGTTAAAGCGATTATTGTGTATCATGAATATTATTATTATGAGTTGAAAGGATTTTTCGGCTATGAATACCCGCAAAAAATAAATTCCTATTTATTTCTGAATAACTCACAAAAAAAAGAATTATTCGGTTCGGGGAACGCAGACGTTGCCAAACCGTGGATGGGGAGCTCATTTATTACCTATACTGATTATGAAGAAACATTAAAGCATGAACTTGCCCATTGTTTTTCTTCTGTAATTGGCGCAGGCCCATTTAAAATTTCTGCAGGGTTAAATCCATATTTATTGGAAGGCCTTGCCGTTGCTGCCGATCCGGTTATTGAAGGCAATAATGTGGATTATCTTGCCTCGCTTGCATATAATAATAAGTATATTGCAAACCTGAACGGCTTATTTGACAGGTTCAGTTTTTTTACGCAGTCATCATCGTTATCCTATATTTATGCCGGGTCCTTTTCAAAATACCTGATTGATAAATACGGAATAGACAAATATAAAAAATTGTATTACGAAGGAAACTTTACAGGGGTTTACGGCAGGCCGTTAACTCTAACAGTAAAAGAATTCTATTCCTCATTAGTGGATTCTTCACTTATTAGTCATAAAGATGAAGCGGATTATTATTTCGGGCGAAAATCTATATTTTACAAAGTTTGTCCGCGTTATATACAGGACAGGATAGCAGAAGGCTGGAATTATTTCAATCAAAAGAATTATTGGAAATCAAAAATTATTTTTGGAGAAATACTTAATATTACAAATGATTATTCCGCAATTATCGGTTATGCGGAATGCCTTCAAAAAATCGACTCAACCGGACTGCTTTCCGGACAGGCAGGCTTGCCTAAAGTACAGGCAGAAGGCGCGGAAAAATTTTTGTACAGCAGATTGGGACAATTTAAAAATTCTGCTTACTATTATAGTATGGAAATGAAATTAGGCGATTTGCTTTCTCTGAATCATAAATTTGCTGAAGCCGATTCCATTTATAAAAGTGTAATATTGCAGCGGCCTAATCAGACTTATTATTATCTTGCAAACTTGCGGCATAACCTGATAGGCAGGGACACGCTTATTGTCTCGTATTTGCACGGAAATGATTTTGATAAATATAATATTCTGAAAGAGTACATCTCCGAACAGTATGATTATTCGGCTATTCCTGTATTAGTTGATTTAGCCGGCAGGTTTGAGGCAGATTATAATTTGTTCATTGCCATATTTACAAAGAATTTTGATGCAGATGATTACTCTGAAAGCTATGCAATGTATAAGGTGTCAAACTATATGATTGCCCATTCTGACTTTGAAACAGCAAGAAAAATTGCTTCACTTGCATTGCGTGTTAAAAATGATGAGAATTTTGATGCTATATTGAAGTCAAATTACTATAAAATTAATTGGTTTTATAATAATTATAAAAATATATTAAGCAACAGCACGATTGGATATAATAATTGAATCTAATGAATGAAATAGATTTTAAAAGTAAATTAAATGAGCTTCCGTTTATTGCAACTGCCACTAAAACTGCAAAAGAATTAAATTGTGAAGTATATATAGTAGGCGGATATGTAAGAGATATGGTGCTTAACCGCAAAAAGAATGAAATTGATTTCCTTGTAATTGGCGACGGACTTGAATTTGCTACTAAATATTCAAATGCTCTGGGAGTAAGCAGGATAGATATATTTAAGACTTTCGGCACGGCGCATTTCAGATATAATGATTTTGACCTTGAATTTGTCGGTGCTAGAAAAGAATCATATGCAAGGAACAGCCGCAAGCCCGAAGTTTCTGAAGGAAGCTTTGAGGAAGATATAGAAAGGCGCGACTTTACTATAAACACGCTTACGGTTTCATTAAATGAAGAGACATTCGGTAATTTAATTGATACTTATAACGGATTGCAGGACATACGCGACCGCATAATCCGCACTCCAATTGATCCTATGATTACATTTGACGATGATCCTTTAAGGATTATGCGCGCTTACAGGTTTGCATCCCAGCTTGATTTTAAAATACATCCCTCAATAAATGATGCCGCAAATATTTTACGCGAGAGGTTAAAGATTGTTTCGCGCGAGCGTATAACCGATGAGTTTCTTAAAATACTTGCTTCACCTGTGCCTTCGGTGGGAATAAAGCTGCTGTTTTATTCGGGTGTTATGGAAATAATTTTTCCTGAAATTGCTAATCTTTCCGGCGTTGACCAAAGGCAGGATTTCCATCATAAGGATGTATTTCTTCATACATGCCAGGTAGTTGATAACATTTCTAAGGCATCAGGCAAAGTTTGGCTGCGTTTTACAGCGCTTGTGCATGATATTGCCAAACCGCAGACTAAAAAGTTTGTTGAGGGCACCGGCTGGACCTTCCACGGCCATGAAGAGATTGGCGCAAGGATGATGAAAAATATTTTTAAGAAGCTGAAACTGCCTCTTACAAAATTAGATTACGTTGAAAAACTTGTACGTCTGCATCTTCGTCCGATTGCATTGGCAAAAGAAGAGGTTACGGACTCGGCAATAAGAAGGCTTATTGTTTCCGCAGGTGAAGATCTGGAAGATTTAATTACGTTGTGCCGGGCAGATATAACAAGCAAGAACATGGAAAAGGTTTCCAAGTATCTTGATAATTATGAACGCGTAATGAAGAAGGTTTGGGAAGTTGAAGAGAAGGACAAGTTAAGGGCATTCCAGTCGCCTGTACGTGGTGAAGAAATTATGAAATTATGTAATCTTAAACCTTCAAAGAAAGTAGGGGAGATTAAGACTGCAATAGAAGATGCAATACTTGACGGTAAAATCGGCAACAACTATGAAGAAGCATATCAGTACCTGCTTAGTATTAAAGATTCTTTTCTTAATTGAAAAATTTAAAGATTGAAAGATCCAAAGAATTTGAAATGTATGGCGAATCGCTCATTCGCTTCCTGTTTTTCTTGTGTTGTGATAAAAATGAGGTTACAAAATGTCGAAACAGCGTTTCGACGTACAAAAGCCATTGTGCGGCGAATTACTGATTCGCCAAACGCGTAGTATTTGTAATAAACGTTAGTATAATTTGTTGTATTATCTTTGTGTTATTTCTAAATGTAAGGTCCAATATCTTAAACTATTTTCGTACTTTTCACCATCAAAGTATTGGAATTCTAATCAGTTAGAGAAATTTCCCGTAAAAAGCATTAATGTTGCATATTAATACATCTGCCTGATATTGTCTCTGTTTAAGTCATGTGATTACCCCGGCTTATGTAAAACAACCGTTATTATGGCTGTTTCTTCGGCATAATAATTGGTATTTTAGCAGGAAAAATATGATAAGATTATGAAAAAGAAGATACAGTTATTGCCTTCAGGTATCTCCCTTGTTGATAACAATTGGGGCGGGTTATACCGGGGCGGAACATATTTGCTGATCGGATCAAGAAAATCTGGCAGAACGCTTCTTGGATTGCAATTTGCAATGGAATGTGCAGTTCAAAAAGAAGTCTGTCTATACTTTACAAGTATGCGCCCAAAGGATTTAATGATTCAGGCTGCATCTATAGACTTCGATCTTCAGCATTACATGAATCAAAATCTTATCATAGTTGTACGCGTAGCTCCGCCGTCAGACCTTTATGAAGCAGGTAACCCGGATGAATTTTTAGTAGAGTATATGAATGACATTGTTACTGTTGTTGACCAGTACCAGCCAAATAAAATCGTTTTTGATGAATTAACGCCGTTTATAGGATTTAATAACCTTAATCTTCTTCAGGATGTCTTTATGCGCACTACTGAATCTATAGAAGATAACGGAATAACAAGCCTGTTTATTGTGGGCGAACCGGCTACTCCTTTGGCTGAATCAATTGTAAACGCTCTTGCCGCCTATGCAACCGGTGTGGTTTACCTTCAGAAAAAAGAAGGTGAAGCAGGTATATCCGGTACAGGAGTAATGACAATAACTCCAAATATCGGCCATACGGAAGGGCAGTTTAAAGCCAACTACAGCATTGAGCCTTATAAAGGCATTACAGTTGAAGTTAAAAAAAATCAGGCCCATACGCATACAAACCCTTCAAACTTTGCTTCTTCCGGTACAGCAGGATCAGACAGAAAGTATAAATCGCTTGCGGAAATGGATCTGCCTGAAGAAAATATTTCAATTCCCAATTACTATTCAATAAATGATTTTTATTTAATCTTAAACAATCAGATTGCATTATATAAAAGCACGGGGCAGATATTTACAATAATTTCAATCCGGCTGGATCAGGCGGCTGAGAAGGCTGGCTTGCTTACGATTACCCAATTACAGAATGCAATAAGGCTGTCCACAGACAAAAAAGATAAACTTTGTGTCCTTAATGATAAAGTTGTTATTCTTGTAACCAAAGAAGATCAAAAGAATATTGTAAATTTAATAGCCAAGGTTAAAAGCAATCTTCCTGATAACGATCCCAATTATATTAAAAATGTACTCCAGTTTATTTCCGTATATGCTTTAAAAGTTGACCAGAACATTCAAACAGCAGAAGATATTTTCCAGCAGTTGTCAACAGATGAAGCTAAGGAAAAGAACCAACTGGGATTTTATTAATAAAAAGATGATGAAAAAGCTTGCTTTAATTACAGCTATTCTTATTTCTGCATTTTTGCAGCAGTACGGTGTGTATGCCCAGTCTGTTGCTGATGCAATGAAGATTGAGGCTTTACGTGAAATGAAAGCCGGCCGTTATGGGGAAGCAATTGATGTACTTAACAGGTACATAGCAGCCCGCCCGCAGCAGTCTGATGGTTATAATTTAAGGGGAATTTGCAATGAAAAACGACAACTTTTTGAATTTGCAGTTTATGATTACCGCTCCGCCAGGAAAATTGATCCTAATAACAGAGAAATTAACAATAATTTAGAACGTGCCACAAACAGTTGGTATTCTCTTATATATAACGAGATTGAAGGTTATAAAAGAGAAATCGCGATTAATCCGAAAAAACCGGATAATTATCTTGCAATAGGAAAAGATTATAAAAACTTAGGCCAATGGCCGGTATCTGAAGTGTGGTATGATAAATATTTAGCACTTGCTCACGCTTCACCGGATGAGATAATACGCTATTCGGAAATACTTGCAAAGAATAACCACATTGCAAAGGGATGGCCGATATTAAAAAAATATACTGAAGAATATCCTACAGATCAGAGGTTATGGTCGCGGTTTGGATATTTTTCTTTATGGCTTGGTAAAACGAAAATTGCAATAAGCGCTTTTGAAAGTGCTCTTGCAATTAAACCGTATTTTAAAGAAGCTATGGACGGCCTGGACCTGGCCAAGGGCAAAGGTTATGTCTTTACAGTTAATGATACTTCCGCTAAGCATTTTAATTACGGTATGCCTACTCCTAAGGCTGCTTTTGTTTACCCTATTGATAAATATTATAAAATAATAAAGAAAAATCCTTCCGATAGTGAAACAAGATTTAAGCTGCTTCAGGCATTAATTGAAGTTAAAAGGTTTGAAGAAGCACGCCAGCAGGTTGTTGCCCTTGAAAATGCAAAATATGATACTGTTGAAGTTATGCAGATTTCAACCCGGCTTGACTCTATTAGTACGTCTTATTATCAAAATAAAATTAATGGTATGACGGCTAAGTTTAATCCGGATTCAACAGATAAAAACACTGCGCTTGAACTCGGTAATTATTACTGTCGTATGCAGGACTATGACTCTGCTCTTGTTGCATATACTGCTTATCTGAATAAGAACCCGGACGATGAAGAAGTTCTTTTTGCTTATGCACAGGCTCAGGCAAGCAACAGGGATTATAATAGGGCTTTGGAACGGATGTATGTTCTTTTAAATAAACATCCGGATAACCTGAAATATAAACTATTTGTAGGACAGCTTGATGTATGGCTTGGACAGAATCTGGATACTGCAAAAATTCTTTTAGGGGATGTTCTAAAGCAGGATCCTAATAATTTGGGTGCGTTAATTGCCTATAGTTCCTTAAATATGAGGCAGAATAATTTTGAGGTTGCCAAAGAATATATTGAAAAAGTCAGAGTTATCAGTCCCGGCAGCCAGGATTTGAAATCATTAGAGACTACATTCGAAACCCAGAAATTAAGGTATCAGGATGAGCAAAATTACGCTATTCTTCAGGAAGGCAGAAGGCTTTGGGGCGACGGCCAGTGCAGCGATGCTGTTGCAAAGTTCGATGAATATATGTCTAAATCCGAACCGAATATCTTAATTGAAAAAGAATATGCGGACGTAAATGTTTGCGCGCATAACTATCAGAAAGCTATAGATACTTACAACAACATATTAAGCCAGGGTTATGATTACAATACGGATCTTAGCAAAGCGGAAGCTTATTATGCAATGGGAGACTCTGTAAATGCACTTCAGGCTTTCCAAACTCTGGCAAGTTCCCATCCTGATGATTATACAGCTAAATTGTATCTGGGTGATTCTTATTTGAAAATGCACGAGTATAAAAAAGCCCGTGAAGTATATCAAAATATGGAAGACAGTTTAAAACTTGATTCTGTTCAGACTGCAAGTGTTCGGATGAGGTATAATTGGATTCCTGTTTCGGGGTTCACAAACTTTATTAATACTTTCCCGGCTTATGCTTTATTAACGCCCACGGCTTCTTACTATTCAGATAATATTGGAATCAGAAATTATATTATAGGATTAAGGCTTTACCTTGGCATTACATCTTTCTTTTCTTTAGGTGTTGAGGGAGGCAGAACAGCTTTAGTTTACAATTCTACAAGGGTTATATCCAATATGTTCAAATGGGATCTTACTTTCCGGATGGATCCAAGAACTATATTTGCATTAAGCTTTGGCGATAATTATTATTTCAATTATTACACTACTACTTATATTCAGCCTGTTGCTGAAATATTGCTCCGTACTGAAGATCCGGAACATTATATGCTCTATGGAGACTTTGTAAGGATGGATGCTTCACAGGTTATATATTCATCTTATCTTATTACAAACAGGCTAAGGGCTGACCTTACAAGAGCAGGCGGATATTACCAGCTTAAATCAGGCCTTAAAATTACTGCCGATGGTACTTACTTTGACTTTTCAGACGGCAATACGGGCTATAATTTTTCCTTTAAAATCGGGAAGTATTTTTATCCAGATTTTATGCTCGGTTATCAATATTACAATTCCGGGTTCCGCCATACTTCTACTTATTATTTCTCACCGACGAGTTACTCAACGCATAATATTTTTGCTGACTGGGACATAGTAAAAGAAGATAACATAAAGTTTACAATAGGCGGACTTATAGGTTTCGTTTCAAACAGCAGTTATATATTGCGCCAGGGTTATGCAACAGCAACCTGGAGGCCATTCGACAGGTTAACCTTAACGGGCAGGATAGCGGGAGGAAGCAGTTTCCAGAATACAGAAGGATATAGCTCATTTTCAGCTCTCTTCGCCGCGTACTGGGCTTTATAATAAATCTAAATTCATAAATAAATACCTCTTGGATTTATGAATTATATTATCAAATCATTATTCTATTTCCATTTTTCAAAAACATCCGTAATTATGTATTTTTAAAAGCACGATGTAATAAAAAACGGCTGTATGGTCGCAGCATATTATTAAACCGAATTAAAATTTAATTAGTAATGAATTTATTAAATAAGTATTTATTCCATCTTCTCCTTTTATGCTCTATTTTCAGTAGTTATACCTATTCAGGCGGCGGAAATAATATTTATATAAGAGCCAACCAGGTAGGATACCTGCCAAGGGACATAAAAACTGCTGTAATTATGTGCGAAAAATCAATTCCGGTTGCAAAATTTGAAATTAAGAATACGATAAATGATAAAATTGTTTTTTCGGGAAGCCTAAAAAAACTGGACCGTAGTTATGGCAAATTCATTTATTGCTATTCGGCTGATTTCTCATGGCTTTCTACAGCCGGAAATTATAAAATAGTTGCCGGCGGCTTTTCTTCTCATCTGTTTAGAATCAAGAATTCTATTTATAATAATGTGGCTGATTCACTAATGCTGTTTTTTAAAGAACAGAGATGCGGGCCGACAAATCCAATACTTCACGCAAAGTGCCATCTTTCGGATGCGTCCAGGTTGATTGGCGATGCAAATTATTCCGGCCCTGTAGATGTTACCGGCGGCTGGCATGATGCAAGCGACTATGTTAAATTTCTATCAACAACAGCTTATACTACGTATATGTTGATATTTTCCTATGATTTTGACAAAACAAAATTCTCTTTTGACAATGATAAAGACGGTATCCCCGATGTGCTTGCGGAAGCAAAAGTCGGGCTGGACTGGCTGTTAAGATGCAATTATTCAAAATATAAACTTGTTACACAAGTGCAGGATTTACGGGATCATAGTGTTGGTTTCAGAATGCCGGAAAATGATACTTTAAGATTTGACCGCCCAGCATTTGCCGGAATAGGTAAGAACCAAATAGGGATTTATACTGCGGCATTAGCGCTTGCATCAAGGGTCTGGGCCGAAAAATTTAAAAATCCGGATTTTGCAAAACAATGTCTGGCTGCTGCGGAAAATTTGTATTCAATCAGGAATAAAGTACCGGATATTGATACTAGCGGAACCGGCACATACAGAGATAATACATACTGGGGTAAGCTTGCACTTGGTGCGGTTGAATTATATTTAACAACAAAAAAGCAAAATTATCTTTCCGACGCAATGGTTTATGCAGACAGCGCTCGTTCCGATTATTGGTGGAGCTGGGGAAATATTAATTCGCTGGCGGATTACCGGCTTGCTAAAATAAATACCCGGTATTCTACTTATATTTTGAATAACCTTATCGCATTTAATGTAGAAAAAGATTCTTCAGCTTTTAATGAGGGGCTTGCATATACATGGGGCACAACTAATTCTTTACTTGGCGCTGCTTTGCAGGCAATACTTTATAAAAACCTTACCGGTACAAATCATTATGATTCCCTGGCAGTTGACCAAAGGGATTATGTGCTGGGAAGAAATCCTTGGGGAATAAGCTTTATTTATAATACAGGCACTGTTTTCACTAAGCATTTCCATTCGCAGATAGCTTTTTTAAACGGCGGTTACTTGCCGGGGGCCCTGTCTGCCGGCCCGGCGCCTGAAAGCCTTCTTAAAAATTATAAAATTATAAATTCCAACCACAAGTATGACCTTTTTAATACCGATTTTGTAAAATATTACGATGACACTTCCAATTATATTACTAATGAACCTACAATAAGCAGTAATGCAACCGCTTTATTTGTATATGGGTATTATTCGGATAGAAGATAGGGAAAAGTAATTTAAAGATTTAATGATTCAAAGATTCAAAAATCGCCAATAGATGATTGGCGGAATTAATTTTCCTATGAAATGATTGGATACTAATTCTTATTCTGCCTGGTCTTAATTACCTCTCCGTTTGAATGCTAAAACTTTATTGATTCTATCTCCAGTGAACCCTAAACTTTACACTTCATAATAAGGGTTTAGGCAGTAGTAGAGGCGTTTTTCAGCGGCGAAGAATTTTGTAATAATGCTTATATTACCGCTTATTTAATTTTACAGCCGTTTGTAAATAAAATAGTATATATGCTGTTTTTATGTATATTTTTGTGCTGGTGTTAAAATGATATGAAAATATTTAATTTGTTAAGTGATTCTGTTGTTGTAACTTAATTATTTAATGCAGCGTCTAAACATCTGATTATAGGGAAAATAAAACAATAATTACCGGAGTTGATAATGCGTATTTTGTGCAGTTTCTTACTCATTCTTTTTTATTCTGTAACTTCTTTCGGGCAAAATGTATTGACTTTGGATGAGGCCATAAATATTGCACTGAAAAGAAATACATCCTTGCAAAAATCAATTAATAGTATGCAGTCCAGCGAATCTAATTATAAAGCATCTTTGGGCGGGTTGATGCCTAATATTAGTGCTGACGGTTCATGGAGCTGGTCCAATGCAACCCAACAAGGCAGCAGTGTTTCGCTTGGGGGGTATGTATTTAATACATCAAGCTCTACAACTATAACAAGGAATTATTCTGCAGGTGTAAATGCATCATGGACTTTATTTGACGGCCTGTCAAATTATGCCAATATATCACAAAGTAAAAACGCATTAGAATCTGCAAAAATGCAGCTTGAAAATCTGAAACAGAATATTGTTTTTCAAACTATTACTTATTATTACGCCATTGTTAATAACCAGCAGTTATTAAAAGTAAAAGAAGATAATGTAACATGGAATAAGAAAAATTTAGAGACTATTATTGAAAGAAATAAACTTGGCGCTGTTACATTAGCTGATGTGTATGCCCAACAGGTGCAGGAAGGTAATGCCGAACTTGATTTGATTCAGACTAATAATAATCTTGAAACTGCCAAAAGCAACTTATTGTATTACCTGGGCGAAGATGTTCTGGCTAAATATACTTTTTCAGATTCCCTGACTAATAAAGAACAGGATATCCTAAATTCTGATCTTACTGCCAAATTTGGCGACCTGAATGAGCTTGCACAAAAAGCTTTATCAAACAGAAGCGATTATAAAAGCGCTGCTTTGGATTATGAAGCCGCACAAAACGGTGTATCCTCAGCAAAAGGCCGCTATTTGCCTACTCTTACAAATACCGATAGTTACAGCCTTTATGCAAATTCATTAAGCGATCTTTCAAAATCAAGAACTCTGTCTATCGGATTAACACTAAGTGTCCCAATTTTTAGTGGCTTTAGTACGGATAATAATGTTCAGATTGCTGAAGTAAATGCAATGAACAAAAAAGTTGATATGGATGATTTGAAAAGGACTGTGAAACAAAACTTACAGACGACCTATCTTAATGTACTTGCTGCACAAAAAAGTTTGGAAGTTAATAAAAGAAATGTTATGGCAGCCGAAGAAAATCTAAGAATAACACAGGAAAAATATTCTTTAGGTTCCGGAACGTTATTGGATGTTCTGATCGCAAACTCTAATTATACTACTGCAAGAACTAATTTTATAAATTCCGAATTCCAGTATATAATTCTTAACGGTCAGATGAAGTTTTATCTTGGTGAGCTTGATTATAAAAGTTTTGAATAAAAATTTAGTAAAGGAGAATATTACAAATGGCTAACGGGAAACAAAAAAAATCAAAAAAGAAAATTTATATATTTTCAATTATAAGCGTGCTTGTTATTGCGCTTGTTGTAATTATTATTCTTGGAAGCAGAAGGGATGAAATTATACAAGTCCAGACGGAAAAGGTAGCCAGCAGAACTATTACCCAAAGTGTTACGGCAACCGGTACTTTAGACCCTGAATTTAAAGTAGTTATTACTCCAGAAGTAACAGGAGAAATAATTGAACTTCCAGTAAAAGAAGGGCAGTATGTTAATAAAGGCCAGCTTCTTATAAAAATTAAGTCTGATGCTTACAGAGCCCAGGTTGAACAGTCAGAAGCCGGATTAAGAAATGCCAAAGCTACATTGGAATTGAATAAGGCCCAGCTTGATAAAGTAACTTCAGATTACAAACGTACAACCGGGCTGCATGAAAAAAATCTTTCAAGCGATGCCGACCTGGAAGCATCCAAGAGCGCATATCTTTCCGCTAAAGCTAATTATGACGGGGCACAGGCCCAGATTTCTCAGATGGCGGCAGCATTAAAAGTTCAGAAAGACCAATTAAGCAAAACAATTATTTATGCGCCTATGGCAGGCACTGTAAGCCAGCTTAATGTTGAACTTGGCGAACGTGTTCTTGGCAGCGGATACAGCCAGGGTACAAACGTAATGACGATTTCAGATTTGAAAAGCATGCTTTCTGTAGTTAATGTTGATGAGAATGATGTAGTGCTGGTTAAAAAAGAAGATACCGTACGCATTAAAATTGATGCATTTGGCGATAAGACGTTCAGAGGCATTGTTTATCAGGTAGGCAACAGCGCCCAAACTACCGGAACCGGTACACAGGAACAGGTTGTTAATTTTGAAGTTAAAATAAAATTCCTTGATTTTGATGAAGGCTTCAGGCCGGGAATGTCTTGCAATGCAAAGATTGAAACCAAGACTTTAAATAATGTTTTAAGCATTCCTATACAGTCTGTAACTGCACGAAACCGTGTTGAAGCGCCTAAAGCTGATAACGGAAATGCTGATCAGAATTCAGCCAAGAAAAAGGAAACGGTTGTAGAGAAACTGAAAGAGATAGTATTTGTAGTTAAAGATAATAAAGCAAAACAGGTAGATGTAACCACCGGTATAAGCGATGATAATTATATAGAAATTACAAGCGGTTTAAAAGGTACCGAAGATGTAGTAAGCGGGCCGTATCGTGCAATCTCAAGAGATTTGCAGAATGGTTCAACCGTTAAATATGATAAACATGGTAAAACACCGGCTGCTGGTAAATAAAAACTAAAACTGGAAATAGAAATGAATATTATTAATATTGAACATATTTCAAAGGTTTATCAGGTAGGTACGGAACAGGTGCATGCTATTGCAGATATATCTTTGAAAATCAATCAGAATGAATATGTTGCTATAATGGGGCCGTCTGGTTCCGGCAAATCCACTTTGATGAATATGCTGGGCTGCCTTGATACGCCGTCTTCGGGAAAGTATGATTTTAACGGCGCAAGTGTAAGCCAAATGACAGACAATGAATTGGCTAAGATAAGGAACAAGGAGATTGGTTTCGTTTTTCAAACCTTTAACCTTCTTGCCAGGTCGGATGCAATTCATAATGTGGAACTGCCATTAATTTATGCAGGCGTTCCGGCTATTGAAAGAAAGGAACGCGCAGAACAGGCTTTAATGGATGTAGGGTTAAAAGACAGGATGCACCACAAACCGAATGAACTTTCCGGCGGCCAGCGGCAGAGGGTTGCCGTAGCAAGGGCGCTTGTTACCAAGCCTTCTATTATTTTGGCTGATGAACCAACCGGTAACCTTGATTCAAAAACCGGTGAAGAAATAATGATACTTTTTAATGAAATTTACGAAAAAGGGAATACTATTATTCTTGTAACGCATGAAGAATACATTGCAGAACATGCAGCGCGTATTATAAGGATTAAAGACGGGCTGATTGAAGCCGATGTGCCTGTAACCAACAGGTATATACCTAAAATGCACGCAGAGGTAAACTAAAAAAGTTATTCTTTAAGTAACAAGGAAAGATATTATGTCCAGATTTGCTCTCTTAACTTATGAATTTAAAGAAAGCATGTTTATAGCTTTAAGAGCTATAAGGGCCAATAAAATAAGATCGGCTCTTACTATGCTTGGAATATTTATTGGCGTTACAGTTGTCGTTTTAATGACAACAGCAATAAAAGGAATTGATAATTCATTCCAGCAGGGAATCAGTTCTTTGGGCTCGGATGTGCTTTATGTACAAAAATGGGCATGGTTTGCCGGCGACGACTGGTGGAAAATGAGAAACCGGAAGCCGATTACCATGGAAGAATTTGAGAGGTTTAAGGAATTAGTTAAACTGCCTGTTGCTGTTTCTCCTACCAATGCATTTCAACAGACTCTTAAACACAGTAGCCAGACAGTTGATAATATTTTTATTGATGCATCCGATCAGGATTTTGCCAAAGAAAGAAATTTTACTTTTGACCAGGGAAGATTTTTTACAGAAACCGAAAGCAAGAGCGCAAGAAATGTTATAGTCCTTGGCAGTGAAATTGCGAACGATTTATTTCCGTATGGCAATGCGTTAGGCAATGAAATAAAAGTAGGGCCGGTTACATATCAGGTTATCGGAATTCTTTCAAAACAGGGAAGTTTTCTGCTTGGAAGCTTCAATCCTGATCAGCAGGCATTTATTCCTCTTACAAGCGCATTTAAATACTTTATGGATAAACAGCACATGAGTTTAACTATTCAGATTCGCGCTGCTAATACTGCCGTACTGGAAGATACCAGGGAGGAAACTGAAGAAGCATTCAGAAAGGTTAGAAAACTAACCTATAACCAGGAAGATGACTTTGCAATAAACCAGCAGGAAGGAATGGTTGATAATTACAATAAGGTTGTGGGTGTAATACAAATTGCCGGGTTATTTATTACCGGTTTATCGCTTTTTGTCGGAGCAATAGGCATAATGAATATAATGTTTGTTTCGGTAAAAGAGAGGACAAAAGAAATCGGGCTTCGTAAAGCGTTAGGCGCTAAGAGAAGGACAATACTTGCGCAATTTTTGCTTGAATCTTCTTTTATATGCCTTGTCGGGGGGATTGCGGGATTAATTGCCGCAGTATTATTAAGCTATCTTGTTAACCAATTTATTCCCACATCAGTGCAATACGGTGCTGTGATTGTTGCAATTTTGGTCTCATTAATTACGGGATTAATTTCAGGTTTTGCGCCTGCTTACACTGCTGCAAAAATGGATCCTGTAGAAGCTTTAAGGTTTGAATAATATGAAGATTACGGAAATAATTAACATATCCCTGCAATCTATTAAAGGGAATAAGTTAAGAACTATGCTTACAATCCTCGGTGTAGTCGTAGGGATATTTTCAATAATTGTTATTATGACGATTATTACTATGCTTCAGGATAGTATCGAAAATGGATTTTCGCAGCTTGGGCAAAATACTTTTCAGATACAAAAATATCCGGCTATCATGGCTGGAGGCCCGGGAGGCTTTGCCAAGTACAGGAATAGAAAAGATATAACACTTGATGATTATTATAGATTGAAGGACATGCTTAAACAGGCCAAGTATGTAGGCGGCGAACAGTGGCAGGGCGGTTTAGTAATTAAATTCGGTAATAAGGAAACAAATCCTAATATTGCGGTTGCAGGAATTACTTCCGATGCTATGAAAACTAATAACTGGAATCTTGCATATGGCAGGGACATAAGGGATTTAGATGTACAATATGCGAATGACGTATGTGTAATTGGGCAGGATATTGTAGAAAAACTTTTCCCGAGTGTTAACCCGGTTGATCAGGTTATTAGGGTGGACGGTTTACCGTTAAAGGTAATTGGAGTTCTGGAAAAACAGCCGCAGCTTTTCGGGCAAAGCAACGATAACTTTGTTATTATGCCTATATCCACTTTCCAGAACAAATACGGCAAGTACTCGCGAAGTCTGAACATTACAGTTATGTCTTACAGCAAACTTGACTATACGGAAATGATTGATGTTGCAGTCGGCCATATGAGGACAATTAGAAAAGTTGAAGCAGGCAAGGATAATGACTTTGATATATTCAGCAATGATTCAATAATAGAACAAATTAATGGCATAACCGGCGGCGTAAAAATTGGTGCAATGGTTATTTCCATAATTGCCCTTCTTGCAGCCGGTGTTGGTATTATGAATATTATGCTTGTTTCCGTAACAGAAAGAACGCGTGAAATTGGAATAAGGAAAGCCATAGGCGCCCGGAAAATATTAATACTGTACCAGTTCCTTATTGAGGCCGTTACTTTGTGTTTAATTGGCGGATTTATAGGTATTATTCTTGGCGTAGGTGTTGGAAATATTGCCGGCAGTTTTCTAAATGCACAAATGGCCATTCCTGTTGACTGGATAATAATAGGTTTTTCATTATGTCTTTTAGTGGGCATTATATTCGGAACTTATCCGGCATACAAAGCTTCTAACTTAGATCCTATAGAAGCTTTAAGGTACGAATAAAATAGTATCATTAATACCGGAATTAATTCCGGTATTAATAGAGTCTCTGAAGTTTGTATTAACTAAGTTGTAAGACTCCACGTTAAATAAGTAACTCATGTTACGCAAAATTGTACAGCGAAACGCTGTTTCGCTGCTTAGCTAACGATTTACATTAAAATAAATTGATTTTGCGTAACATGAGAAAGTAAATAATATTAACCGGGGAAGTAATTATGGAATTCCGAGATATATTTCTTGTCTCTTTACAGTCGTTAAAATCTAACCGGCTAAGAACATTCCTTACAATTCTGGGGGTAGTTGTTGGGATCTTTTCAATTATTGTAATAATGACAATTATTACAATGCTTCAAACTACAATTGAAACCGGTGTGAGCTTCCTAAATAAAAATACTTTTGAAATACAAAAATATCCCGCAATTGGCGGGCGTGATGATTACGAAAGGATGAGGAACAGGAAAAATATAAAGCTTGAAGACTATTATAGGTTTGAAAAACTGCTGACAAGCGCAAAATATGTCGGCGCCGAGCAGGAGGACGGCGGTAAGGTAATAAAATTCAGAAACAAAGAAACTAATCCTAATGTTGCCGCTGTGGGTATTACCCTTGGAGAGTTCCGTACTTATAATGTAAAAATTGAAAGCGGGCGGGAGTTTATACAAGCGGATGTTGATTATTCAGGCCGTGTGTGTCTTCTTGGCCATGATGTTTACGAAAAATTATTTAACGGGGTTGATCCTGTTGGGCAGGTTATACGAATAAACGAACAACCTGTTAAGGTTGCAGGCCTGATGGAAAAACGCCCTCAGATTTTCGGACAAAGCCAGGATAATTTTGTACTGCTTCCCATAAGCACATTTCAGTCTTTTTACGGAACTAAAAATGAGACGGTAGCTATTACTATCCAGTCTTACTCTGATGCTGATTACCAGTCAAATATGGATGCTTCAATAGGTTTTTTAAGGATAATAAGAAAAGTTCTTCCGGGAAGAGATAATGACTTTGAGATATACAGCAACGAAACAATTATGTCTCAAATAAATAATATTACAGGCGGGGTAAAAATCGGCGCTATGGTTATATCTATAATTGCATTATTGGCTGCCGGTGTAGGTATTATGAATATTATGCTTGTTTCCGTAACAGAAAGAACGCGCGAAATAGGAATAAGAAAAGCTGTCGGCGCAAGGAAGAAAAATATTCTTATGCAATTTTTAATTGAGGCTGTAGTCCTGTGTTTAATAGGCGGGCTTATAGGGATATTACTCGGCGTTGGCGTAGGGAATATTGCCGGATCATTTTTAAATGCCGATGCTGTTGTTCCGTATGAATGGATATTTATAGGATTAACAATGTGTGTAGTTGTAGGCGTTATCTTTGGTACTTATCCAGCTTACAAGGCTGCAAATCTTGATCCAATTGAAGCTTTAAGATATGAATAATTAAAATTTACTGTAAATTATATTATTAACATAGCCATTAATCGCTAAGTTAATAAGGGTAAAAGATCCAACTTTTTCAACTGATTACGCATCGCTTAATACTTGAAGTACAAAAATTTCGGGGCGTTTTGTTTTGCTTCGCTGAAGCTCATGTTTTATAAATTAACTAGAACTACTGATATATCACCGCGCTGCGGTGAAAGCCATACATAAATATTAATGCAGTGTCCTATAAGTTTAACCCCGACAGGGGTGTAATGCTTGTAGTACAAATTCATAAAAGAGAATGCTAAAACCCCGGAGGGGTGACATGGTGTGCTGCACCATACCGCATCTATGATGCTCTTCAACTTTAACGTGACATAATTCAGCTACAAGCCTGCCTACCGGACAGGCAGGCATTTCGCGGCTATGCCGCTTGATTTTTATGTAATATATAAGAACAAGGTACCTATTTCCATTTTAAATAATGCAAAAGATATTTTAATTATAGGATTAAGTCGGAGGATTTAATGATATTTCAATTCAGAGT
>JARLHB010000405.1 GCA_031292465.1 Ignavibacteriaceae bacterium | reverse complement strand
TTAATTTGCCACCCGGTAACAATGACTCACGCTTCGATGAATCCTGAACTGAGGGAAAAAGCAGGAATAAATGAAAGAGTAATCAGGTTATCTGTCGGAATAGAATCAGCAAAAGATTTGATTGAAGACCTTGATAAAGCGCTTCAATTTAGTTTATATGAAGAAGATGCAAAGAGATTTGAATTAGGTTATAATCTTGCAAAATTGTAAGCATATATGCAGTATTAAAAATAAAATAATTATTTTTCCCTTTTAAAGTGTTTAAATAACATATATAAAAATATACATTACATCTTTGAGTTTTGGATAGTTATAATATTAAAGGGTAAAGAAAATGTTTAATGAAGTATCAACTGAAATACAGTTGGATGAAGTAGAAGCATTAGCCGTTGAAATTTGGAATGAACACTATGTCCCGATTATCGGAAAAAAGCAGGTGGATTATATGCTTGAAAAATTTCAGTCGAAGCCGGTTATGAAAGAACAAATAAGTAAAGGGTATATTTATTTCCTGGTTGAAGATGATAGCAGAAAAATAGGTTATATAGGACTGGAACCAAAAGAAGATGAACTGTTCCTTAGCAAATTATACATTAAAGCATGTGAAAGGGGAAAGGGCTACGGAAAAAAAGCAGTTCAGTTTTTGGAAGGCCTTGCAAAAGAAAAAAAACTGAATAAAATTTCTTTAACTGTAAATAAGAATAATGTTAAGTCAATTGCTGCGTATGAAAAAATCGGATTTAAAAATATGGGGGCAATTGTAATGGATATTGGCGGCGGTTTTGTAATGGATGATTATAAAATGGAGAAACATTTATAATCAATTACGCTTTCAATAAACGATTTATTTTGAAAGCGTTGAAATATTTTCCGATATTCAAGCCTAAATTTTATTTTTCAATTGCTTCTGCTGCAAACGGAATATCAGAAAGAACAATCTTAGGAGATTTGTCTTTGAAGTAATTTAAAGACCATTCGCTTGTGAATAATATAACTGTTCTTTCAGCAGCGTCATTTGCCAAAGCAGCGCCTGCCGGCAGTACAAGATTCTCCAGATCTTCCATGCTTACTTCAGGAGAAACCCATCTTAATACTTTCCAGTTGGTTTGTTCCAGCCTTGACTCTGCGCCGTACTCGCTTTCAAGCCTATACTGCACAACTTCAAATTGCAATGGGCCTACAGCGCCTAATAACGGCACCTTCTGTACAGAGCTTTTCAAATAGTAAGCCTGAATAACGCCTTCCTGTAAAAGCTGATCCAATCCATCCCTGAATTTTTTATAATTAGACGGGTTCGGGTTGTGCATAAGTACAAAATGCTCCGGAGCGAATTTAGGTATCTCTTTATAAATGATTGACGGATCTTCAGTTATTGTATCGCCTATTCCAAAATTAGAGTTGCCGACAAAACCAACTATATCACCCGGAAAAGCTTCATCCACAGTCTCCCTTTCCTGCCCGAACATTTTTTGTGAATTGGAGAGCCTTATTTTTTTCCCGCTATTCACATGGATAGCCTGCATATCCCTGGTAAATGTACCGGAACAAACCCTTAAGAATGCTATACGGTCACGGTGTTTTGGATCCATGTTTGCCTGTATTTTGAAAATAAAACCCGAAAAAGTATCATCTTCCGGTTTAATAATTCCTTTAGTGCTGTTTCTTGGAGCAGGGGGTACCGCATAGCTTAAAAATCCGTCAAGCAGAAGCTGTACTCCGAAATTGTTCATTGCGCTGCCGAAAAATACGGGAGTAAGCGTACCTTCTATAACAGACGCTGAATCAAATTGCTCTCCAGCTGTATCAAGCATTTCAATCTCTTCTATGAGTTTGTTGTAACTATCCTCACTCATTTTATTTTTTACCATCGGGTCGGATAAATCATGAATTGAAACAGGGGCTATATACTGGCCTCCCGTAGTTTTTTCAAACAAATGAATTTCTTTCGAAATACGATCGAAAACACCTTTGAAATCCATTCCGGTGCCGAGAGGGTAATTCATAGGAAATGCGCCAATGCCGAGTACGCTTTCAATCTCATCAATAAGAGCTAATGGTTCCAGCGCCGGCCTGTCCATTTTATTTATGAAAGTAAAAATAGGTATTGCTCTTTTACGGCAAACCTCAAAAAGTTTTTTTGTTTGCGCTTCAATACCTTTTGCAGCGTCAATAACCATCACAACCGCATCTACGGCAGTTAAAACGCGGTAAGTATCTTCTGAAAAATCTTCATGTCCCGGGGTATCAAGCAGATTTATTTTAAAACCCTTATAGTCAAACTGTAAAACCGTGGAACTTATTGAAATCCCTCTTTTCTTTTCCAGTTCCATCCAGTCCGATGTGGAAGACCTCTGGTTTTTTCTTGCAGTTACTGAGCCGGCAAGGTGTACGGCGCCTCCGTATAACAGGAACTTTTCCGTTAATGTAGTTTTACCGGCATCCGGGTGTGATATTATAGCAAACGTGCGTCTTCTATTTATTTCTTTTAAATTACTCATAATAAGTTTATTTCTTTCGGTAAAAAATTTTAAAAAGGATGAAGAAAATTAAGGGTAGTGCTAATAGAAGAACTCTAATATCAGGGAGAAAAATCTTCCGGTCAGTGGTTGATTATATACTTCAGCTAATTTCATAAAATTATCGTAACTAAAAATTATTTTTGCAAAGCAAAATTAACTAATTTATTTTTATCGAACAAAAGATTACTTTGTATGCTGTAAATACTTACAGAATAAGTATATTATTAACTCACGTTACGCAAAATGATATAAAAAGGATTAATTTATAGCAGGCAAAAAATAAGGATTGCAGAAATGGATAAGCAACTCTTAGATATATATGCTGACTATTTAATTTCATCATTCTCATATACAACAGCC
>JARLHB010000404.1 GCA_031292465.1 Ignavibacteriaceae bacterium | reverse complement strand
TTAATTTGCTTAAGAAAATCATCAAAATCAAATTTATTTTTTCTTAATTTTTCTTCCAGTTTTTCAGCTTCAAACTGGTCAAAACTTTCCTGGGCCTTCTCTACTAAGGAAATTACATCTCCTTTACCGAGAATTCGGGATGCAAGCCTGTCAGGATAAAACGTCTCTAATGCGTTTAATTTTTCACCGTTACTGATAAATTTTATCGGTTTACCTGTAACGGACCGTATTGAGAGGGCGGCACCGCCTCTTGCATCACCATCAAGTTTTGTAAGAACTATTCCATCATAATTAACTTTTTCATTAAATGCCTTTGCTGAATTAACTGCATCCTGTCCCGTCATTGAATCGACAACGAACAATGATTCGGTCGGATTTACAAGTTCTTTAATATCAGCAACTTCCAACATCATTTCTTCATCTACATGAAGACGGCCGGCTGTATCAACTATAACGGTATCAAAATTATTTTCCTGTGCATAGCTGATTGAATCAGCGGCAACCTTTCTGGCATCTTTTTCTTCTATTGAAAAAACCGTAACGCCTATCTGGGTGCCAAGCACTTTTAATTGTTCAATAGCCGCAGGCCTGTAAACATCTGCAGCCGCAAGAAGAACTTTCCTGTTACTGTCTTTAAGCTTCTTTGCAAGTTTTGCACTGAAAGTGGTTTTACCCGAACCTTGAAGCCCAACAACCAGAATTACTGTAATGCCGGAACCATTAATTTTAATCTCATTATGGGTTCCGCCCAGTAAAAGGGTTAATTCATCATAAATTATTTTTGTAATCAGCTGCCCCGGAGTAATTGAAGCAATTACATCCTTACCAAGAGCTTTAACCTGAACATTTTCAATAAACTCTTTAGCAACTTTATAATTTACATCAGCATCTAAAAGAACACGTCTTATTTCTCTTAAAGAGTCGGAAATATTATTTTCAGTCAGTTTACCCTGACCACGGACTTTTTTTAAAGCCGTTTCTAGTTTAAGAGATAATTCTTCTAACATAATCTACAATTTTTTTTCATCAATATCTTATTCTTAATCCTGCTCTTGATCTTAATCTCAGCTCAATTTAGATAAAAAGCTATAAAGAATAAGAGCAAAAGAAAGAATACAAGCGGGTTTAGCCACCCTTCAAAGCATTAGCACCGGAAACGATTTCAAGAATTTCGTTGGTGATAGCAGCTTGCCTTTCCTTGTTATATTTTAATTGAAGAGCACGAATTAATTCTTTGGCATTCGTGGTTGCATTATCCATAGCCGTCATCTGGGCGCCTAAACCTGCTGCATTAGATTCAAGTAATATTCTCCATACTTGCGCTTTAAGATGTTTCGGAAGCAAATAGTTAACAATTTCCTGTTGACTGGGTTCATAAATATAATTAGGCAAGTTCTGTTTGTCTTTGCTATTATTTTTATCAACCGGGATAGGCAGGAATTGTTCAACAAAAATTCTTTGCTGAATAATTGATTTAAATTCGTTATAGATAATAACTACTTTATCGAATGAACCGTGCAAATAGCCATTAATTAATTCATTTGTAATATCAAGCGCGGATTCAAATTGTAAGGATGAAAAGAAACCCTGTTTTTTATAAACTACATTAAAATCTCTTTTTGAAAAGAATTCGGTTACTTTTTTTCCAACGCAAAATATATCAGCTTCTATTTTATTAGGTAAAAGCTCTTCTTCAAAATAACGGGTAGCTTCTTTTATAATATTTGTATTGAAAGCACCGCAGAGGCCCCGGTCTGCAGATACTACCACCAAAGCAACCTTTTTTACTTCGCGTTGTTTAAGAAAGGAATTGGTAGCTAAGTCATCTTCTGTTATAAGGTGAGAAAACATGACGGCAATTTCACGGGCATACGGACGGGCATTAATAATCTTTTCCTGTGCCCGCCTAAGCTTTGCAGCAGCAACCATCTTCATAGCTTTGGTTATCTGCTGGGTGCTCTGAACACCCTTAATTCTTCTTTTTATGTCCCTTAATGTTGCCATGTTTTATTTCCGTAAGATCAGGCGTTAGTCTTAAAAGTTGCTAACATTTCCTGAGCAGCCTTTTTTATATCTGCTATAGCTGCATCATTTAATTGTTTTTCTTTCCTTATCGAATCATAAATATTATTATAATTAACTTCTATATAATCAAGTATCTCTTTTTCAAATTTTTGTACTTCATGTACCGGAACATCGTCCATGAATCCGTTAGTACCAAGATAAATACTTACTACCTGTTTTTCAACCGGCATAGGCGAGTATTGTCCTTGTTTTAAAAGTTCAACTAACCTGGCGCCTCTTGAAAGTGTTTTCTGTGTAGATTTATCTAAGTCCGAACCGAATTTAGAAAAAGCTTCCAGTTCCCTGAACTGTGCCAAATCAAGTTTCAGGCTTCCGGCAACTTTTTTCATAGCCTTAATCTGGGCGCTGCCGCCTACACGTGAAACAGAAATACCAACGTTAATTGCCGGCCTAACGCCTGCATTAAACAAATTTGATTCAAGATAAATCTGGCCGTCAGTAATTGAAATAACGTTTGTAGGAATATATGCCGAAACGTCGCCCTGCTGGGTTTCAATTATTGGTAAAGCCGTTAAGCTGCCGCCGCCTAATTCATCACTAAGCTTTGAAGCTCTCTCAAGCAATCTTGAATGTAAATAAAATACGTCACCCGGATAAGCTTCACGTCCCGGAGGCCTTCTTAAAAGCAAAGAAAGCTCACGGTAAGCTGCAGCCTGTTTTGACAAATCGTCATATACAACAAGTGCATGTTTGCCGTTATCCCTGAAATGTTCGCCAAGTGTGGCGCCGGAATAAGGAGCAATATATTGAAGCGGAGCCGGTTCAGAAGCAGATGCTGAAACAACCGTAGTGTATTCCATTGCACCGTGTTCCTGAAGCTTTGCAACTACCTGTACAATAGTGGAACTCTTCTGTCCTATTGCAACATAAATACAAAAGACAGGTGTAATACCAAGTTTTTTAGCTTCTTCAGTATGAGTATATTTTTGATTAATAATTGTATCAATAGCAACTGCCGTCTTACCAGTCTGGCGGTCACCTATAATAAGCTCTCTTTGTCCGCGGCCTATGGGAATCATTCCGTCTATGGCTTTAATACCTGTCTGAATAGGTTCTTTTACAGGCTGCCTCTGGATTACGCCAAGCGCTTTTCTTTCTATAGGTAAAAATTTATCTGTCGCTATAGCGCCTTTACCGTCAATTGGAATACCGAGCGGGTTTATTACTCTTCCAAGCATATTGTCGCCCACAGGCATAGAAGCAACACGTTTAGTTCTTTTAACGGTATCGCCTTCTTTTACAAGAGTGGATTCACCGAAAAGAACGCAGCCAACGCTGTCTTCTTCAAGGTTTAGCACCATTCCAAATACATCATTAGGAAATTCAACCAATTCACCGGTCATTACTTTAGATAAGCCGTATATACGGGCAATACCATCGCCTACGGAAAGGACAGTACCAACATCGTAGATATCAACTTCACTTTGGAAGCCAGATAATTGTTTTCTTAAGATCGCCGAAATTTCATCGGGTCTAACTTCAGCCATTTTGATTCCCTTCAAAAATTCATTTTAATTAAGCGATGCTCCACCTTTTAACAATTGCTTCTTAAGCAACTCCAACTGGTGTTTAAGTGATGCATCAAAAACGGTATCATCGACTTTTGCAATAAAGCCGCCTATTATATCGGAATCGATCTTTAAATTTAACCTTACTTTCTTATTCAAAGTTTTTTCCAGGTTTCCTTTAAATTTCTCAAGCTGTTCACCCGTAAAAGATTCGGGTGCCCTCACTTCAACTGTTACAATTCCGTCTTGTTCATCTTTTAGTTCAAGGAAAATTTTTACAATGATTTCCAGAAGGCTTTCCCTGTTTTTATCTACAAGGAATTTAAGGAAAGCC
>JARLHB010000403.1 GCA_031292465.1 Ignavibacteriaceae bacterium | reverse complement strand
GCTCTTCCCATAGTTTTACAGATTCTGAATACGAATGATATTCCGGCTGGCTTTTATTTAAAGATGGATTGTAAGAACACTGCACGCTTTTAGTTTTATCAGAGCATTTAAATACTGCTATTGCGCTTGCCATCCCATATTCACAGGCAGAAATAAATTTTGAATCCGTTTTTGTTAATGACCGGGCTGAATCAGATTCTTCAAATGTGGAGCAATAAATAAAATCCGGCTTCGCATTAAAAACTATCCTGTCTCTCCTATTTATTGTAAACGAGTTTGTTGAATCATCAAATTCAATATTATTTATTATACTAATTCCTTCCGGATTAAACGGCCTTATTGAAAATATTATTGAAGTATCCTTTTCATTACCGGCTTCTGCATTTATATACAAATTATCTTTATATGTGTAAACACGTACGGTAAGTGAATTATTTAAGAAGGTAGTTTTTGTTTCAACAATTGGTAAATCATTTATTAAGGCCTGCACCGTATCATTACTTTTTGAAGGGAATATTATTTCATCATTAACCTTTAGCCATACATCAATGGACCAACCGTCTTTAAATGGAGTTACCAATCCTCTTGGGTCAACTATAGGCTCATTATTATAATCAGGATTACCAACAGCCGTCCAATTCCTTTGTGTCACATTCATAGAAAGGCCAAGATGAGAACGGGGAATAAAAGAAAGTGACTGGTAGTTGTACTGTTTTTCTGCCCAATAAGGGAACACCCAGTTGAGCCTGCTTTGGATGACAGTAAAATTTAACAGGCCTCTTGATAACTGAATTGTATTAAGCGGTAATAATTCTGTTGGCAGTGTCTTTTTATTTATCCCGCTTATTTCATTAGCAAGCATAAACATTTTTACGGCATCGGCAGGCAGATGTAAAAATGTGACAAGAGTATAAAGTATTTTTTTTAGCATTTACTGAAAAATCATATTTGAATAAATATCAGCGTTGTTAAACAATATTTCACCTGATTAGTTGAGCAGGCATGCAAAAATCATACAACATTCGCTTGTAAACAAGTTGTTTAATAAAAATAACATAGAATTAACATTCACGTAACAGTATCATAATATCTATAAGTTAAGTTTTGGGCATCAAAACCAAGAGGCAAATATGAAAGCGGCATTCTTTTTTATGATAGGTGTGCTTTTACTCATTTTGCAATACCTGTTCGGCGGCAAAAAAATTCGGCACGTATAAGAAAATATTTATTTTAATTTAGCGGGTGTATAATGCAGTATAATATTAAGATTGCATACTTTGCAGGCTCAATGAAGCCTGGCCAGGACGGTGTTACAAGAGTTCTGTACAAAATGATTGAATACTTTAACAAGAATAATATTAATAACATTTTCTTTTCTCCCATTGTCCCGGAGGAATCCGAGCAGCCGACAAAAATGTTTGCAGTGCCTGCCTTTACTTTACCCGTTTACAAAGATTATAAATTTGCTATGCCGGGAATGAAATATTTTGAAGAAATTTTGAAGAACTTTGCACCCGACATTTTGCATATAAATTCCCCATGTTCACTCGGCTATGCAGCAGTAAAATACGGACAAAAGAACAATATCCCCGTTGTAGCGACATATCATACACATTTTCCAAGTTATGCTAAATACTATAAAATTAAAGCGCTGGAAAACCTGGGCTGGAATTATTTAAGGACGTTATACAACAAATGCGATGCGGTCTATGTCCCTTCCCGGCCAATAATGGATGAATTATCAAAACAAGGACTTGATACTATTAAATTTCTGCCTCATGGTGTTGACGCTGAGCTTTTTAATCCTTCTTTTAAATCACCTGAATGGAAAGAAGCTATTGGCTGTAAAGGTAAAAAAGTAATCCTTTACTCAGGCAGGCTGGTCTGGGAAAAAGATCTAAGAATTTTTGCAGATACTTACCAGATAATTAAAGCTAAAAGAAATGATGCAGTATTTGTTCTTGCCGGCGACGGCCCTATACGTTCCGAACTTAAGGAATTAATGCCTGATGCAGTATTTTTAGGATATCAGTCTGGTATTAGCCTGTCAACTGCATACTCATCAAGTGATATTTTTGCGTTCCCTTCAACTACAGAAACATTCGGCAATGTTACCGTAGAAGCAATGGCTTCAGGCATAGCCCCTGTTTGCGTGCGTGAAGGCGGCGCTTACGGTATTATAAAAGAAGGGATTACAGGCTTAATTGCCGAACCGCATAATGCAGAAAGTTTAGCCGGAAAAATCTTATATCTGCTGGATAATGATGATATACGTAAAAATATCGGCTTGAATGCATTAGAATATTCTAAGACTCAAACATGGGACAACATCATTTCTCAGTTGCTTCAAAGCTACAATGAAATTATTGATAACTACAAAAAAACATTAAGATACAAAACTATAAAAGCAGCATAATATAAAGGAGCGGCTATGAAAGTTGGCGATATCGTAAAATACTATTTCCCTTCACCAGAGGATGAAAATAAAAAGTATATTTTGGCTATTATATCTTTTATTAGTGATTCTAAGTTAGTGTTGGACTGTGAAGACGGCACATGCATGATGATCTCACCTAAAAATTATGACCGCCTCGAACTGGTGCGTTCATTAGTTCCAAACGAAAGTGTGCTTGTTGCTTAAATCAAAAGAGGCTTAATTGTATAAAAGAATATTAATACTATGCACAGGCAACTCATGCAGAAGCCAGATGGCGGAGGGCTTTCTCAAATCATTTGACCAGGAATTAGTTGTTTATTCTGCCGGGACAAATCCCGTGCAGCAGATTCACCCGTTCGCTGTAAAAGTTATGGCGGAAGCGGGTATTGATCTTTCTGAACAATACACAAAAAACGTAAACCAGTTTATACATAAATCATTCGATTATGTAATTACCGTATGTGATAATGCAAAAGACGAATGTCCACTATTTATGGGGAACGTCAAAAACAAACTTCATATTGGTTTTGAAGATCCTGCCGGCGTTACCGGTACGGAAGAAGAGATTTTATCTGCTTTCAGAATGACCAGGGACAGGATTAAGAATGAATTTTATAAATTCTACAAGTCCGAAATTAAAGACAAAAAAGAATCCGTTGTTTGAGATCCTATATTTCTTCCCCCTATCACAAATAAACAAAATATGATCTGCGCTTCATCTGTTAATTTCAGAGCAGCATATTTTTGCCTTACAGAGTAAAAATTTCTATATATTTATAAATGGGTAAATAAAGGACAAATTTCAATGGATAAAATAACCAAACATATTATACTTGGCGCCGGCGGCGCAATTGGGGTACCGTTAGCAAATGAACTATTGACTAATAACGAAAAGATAAAATTGGTCTCGCGTAAATTGCACAGTATTCCGAATGTTGAAAGTGTAATTGCAGATTTAACCAACCAGAACCAGGTAAAAGATGTAATTGAAGAAAATTCGATGGTTTACCTACTTGCTGGGCTCCAATACAATATAAAAGTCTGGCAGGAATCATGGCCTGTCATAATGAAAAACACTATAGAAGCATGTAAAGCAAAAAATGCAAAGCTAATTTTCTTTGATAATGTTTATATGTACGGGAAAGTAAACGGGAAAATGACCGAGGATACGCCCGTCAATCCATGCAGTAGAAAGGGTGAAGTTAGAGCCAAAATAGCCGAACTGCTGCTTTCTGAAATAAAGCAAAAAAATATTTCTGCATTAATAGCGCGCGCCGCTGATTTTTACGGCCCTTATTCTTCAAATTCAAGTGTACCGTATTTAATGGTGTTTAGTAATCTGGTAAAAGGGAAAAAAGCGCAGTGGCTTGCAAATGTAAATGTTAAACATTCATACAGCTATACATTGGACTGCAGTAAAGGCTTATATCTGCTTTCTAAGGACAACAGATCATTCAATCAGATCTGGCATTTGCCCACTGCCAGCCCTGCTATAACAGGAAAAGAGTTTATTGAATTAACAGCAAAATACCTGAATGTTAAGCCGACATATACTGTGCTTACAAAATGGATGGTAAAAGCCGCCGGACTTTTTAATAAAACGATAAAAGAAGTATCGGAGATGCTTTACCAGAATGAATATGAATATGAATTTGATTCTTCAAAATTTGAAAAACATTTTCATTTTACTCCGACACCATATGAAAAAGGTATAGAAAGTACATTAAAATTTTTCAAAGAATCAGTCCAAAATTAATTCTTTATGCAGCACATTGTTATTAACTGAAGTTATGCAGTTAAAAAATTATATTAAAGAGCCTTGAGTATTAGCAAAGACACTCTTTTGAAATAACTCTGGAAATAATAAAAGTCAGGACACTTTTGCCTTTCTCCTGGCGAAAGGATGCCTGGCTGCAATTTCCATATTGCTCCGGCTAAAGCTTCGTATATCTTCAGTCATAAATCATAATGTTTTCTTCATTCCCTGCAGCATTTTCCGCTCACTTTTGACTATTTTCAAATTGTTAACAATTTGGTAACAATTTGGTAAAGCAGTGTTAACCTTCATTCATTAATATTGCCTTGTCAAAAAGGGAAAGTGGGTAAAATGAATTTATGAGTTATGATATTGGTATTAATGCTGTTCTAAACGATCTTGATTTGTTTAATGCTTCAATTAAGACAACCGATTTTTTGATGGAAGTCTTTGAAATATTTGAAAAAGACAAGGGTATTCCCGGCATTATAGTGTATAAGGACAATACTTTTTACAGAATGCTTTCGCGGACAAGATTTTATGAAGCAATGAGTAAAAAGTTTATGTTTGAACTTTTCTCAAAGAGAACAGTATATTCTTTTTTTGATGAAAATGAAGTTGAATCAAACCTGTTTTTACCGATTGGCACTTCAATCCTGGCAGCAGCCAATGAAGCCCTAAAACGTGAGGAACGCTTCAGGCACGATCCTATCATTGTAGAACTGGAAAATAAAGAATTAAAACTTCTGGACTTCCATAATTTACTTCTCGCCCAGACACAGGTTCACATGCTAACGTTAAAATCACTTACAGAAGCTAATGAATTTAAGAAAGAAGTTCTTGGAATCGCCGCCCATGATTTACGTAATCCCATAAACTCAATACTCGGTTTCGCAAATTTAATTATTGAGTCGGAAGTTTATAACAATGATGTTATTTCTTTTGCAGAGTATATACATAAAGGCGCCAGCCAAATGAATGAGCTTTTAAGTGATTTACTTATTTCTGCGGCCAATGATGCCACCGAGATTGATATCGTAAGATCGGCTTTTAATATAAATACATTGGTCAGGTCCACAATCTTTTCTTTCGAACATGCTTTATCGGCTAAAAGACAATCAGCTAATTTTGACACCTGCAAAGAGGAACTATTTGTAAATGCAGACAAACAAAAATTAAAAGAAGTTTTAGAAAATTTAATTTCCAATGCAATTAAATATTCCGAGTTTGACACAATCATCAGAATTATTGTAAAAGAAGACAACAATAGTATTATTATAAAAGTGCAGGACAACGGCCCCGGCCTGACTGATGACGACTTAAATAAAATGTTCGGGAAATTTCAAAGGCTTAGCGCAAGGCCTACAGGTAATGAATCATCAACCGGATTAGGGTTGTATATCGTAAAGAAAATTGTGGATAAACATGGCGGCCAAATTGCAGTTGACAGCCGCCTTGGTCTGGGCAGTTCTTTTAAAGTTATTTTACCTAACACAATAACAGATAAAAATTTACATGAAGAGCTTGTATGAACGTAAATATTATTGCGTAATTACTATTTGAATACTGGAATGATTTTAACTGTATTTTATGAAAGCTTATATGAACAAAAATTTATTGGAAAGCCTTTCCCAGCCTATAATTTGCATAGAAGACGGCATATTATGGATGAATAGCTCTGCTGAAGTTTTTACCGGGTACAATAACAAAGAGATTAATTGTAAAAATTCCTGGAATAATATTCTTCAACTGACACCTGGTGAAGAATTAATTACTACAAGTCAAGGGACTGCTAAATTAAAAGCCGGGATAATCCAAAAAGATAATAGTATAAAGAAAATCGAGTTTACATTGCAAAATCTTAACAATCTTGAAACATGGACATTATACTCCTCTATTGAAAATACTTTCCTAGAAAACAACTTAAAAGACAAGGATAAGATATTATCTGTAATATATGACAGCACATCCGACCTAATGTTCCTTGTAAGTGCAGATGATGACGGAGGGTTCACATACTTATCAGTAAATAATACATTTATCAATGTAACCGGGCTTTCAAAGGATAAATGCATAGGAAAGCAGACCGGGGAAATTTTTGGACAGGATATTTCATCAAGCTTTAACCAGGCTTTTCAAGAAGTTGTTACCCGAAAAGAAAAAGTTAAGATTGAGTTTAATTATGCTTTTGAAAATAAAAGTTTTTTCTTTGATGCCTCTTTAAGGCCGATACTTGATTTGAAAAACCAGTGCGTTTATATACTTGTCGTCGCACGAGACTTAACTGAGAGGAAGAAAAGAGAAGACGAACTCTTAAAAACAAAAATCCTTGCAGAGGAATCCAACAGGTTAAAAACAACTCTGCTTTCAAATTTAAGTCACGAATTCAGAACTCCGCTTAATGGGATATTAGGTTTTGCTGATTTGCTTAAAGAAGAATTGACTCTGCCGGAACATCGCGAAATGGCAAACAATATAGTCAGATCAGGCAAAAGGCTATTTAGCACGCTTAATTCAATATTGGAATTATCCCGCCTTGAGGCCGAAAGAAAAGAAACTTATAACACAACAATACGTCTTTATGACGTAGTTTCAGACATTGTAAAAAAATATCAGCAGGAAGCAGCAAATAAAGGCTTATTTTTCAGTGTGAAAATTAAATCCCCTTCTTTAAAGCTTCATCTTGATGAATCCATATTAATCCAGATAATGCATAACCTTTTAGACAATGCAATTAAATTTACTAAAACCGGCGGGGTAAAAATACTTGTAGAGGAAATATTTGAAGAATATAAGACATATGCTTTAATTAAAATTATAGATACCGGAATAGGTATCTCAGAAGAGAATTTGGAATCCATCTTCAAGGAGTTTAAACAGGAAAGTGAAGGCATAAGCCGGTCGCATGAAGGGACGGGGCTCGGACTTACCCTCGCTAAAAAGATGACGGAATTAATGGGCGGAGAAATATTGGTGGAAAGCCAGAAACATAAAGGCAGCATATTCAGCTTAAAGTTTCCCGCAATGGGAAACAGGGTTGAAAGGATAAAACTTGACTCGGTTCACAAGATACCAATTAAACAGGCAAAGAAATCCGGCAAAATGCCCCTGGTTCTGCTTGTAGAAGATAATGAATTGAATAACAAACTAACCATGGTTTATTTAAAAGATACATGTATTGTTGACAGCGTACAGAATGCTTCGGATGCGCTGCGCATGATAAATGAAAAAACTTATAATGCTATTTTAATGGATGTTAATCTTGGGGAAGGAATGAACGGAGTAGATATTGTTCAATCTGCAAGAACGATGGATAAGTATTGTGATACTCCCATTATTGCCATAACAGGTTATGCCCTTAATAATGACAAAGATAAGCTGCTTAAGTGCGGTTTCTCGCATTACCTTGCAAAACCATACGGAAAAGGCCAATTGCTTGAACTAATTAACGAGGCATTGTTGTTGGAAACAGTTTAAAATAAACAAATGTTTAACATAATAATATATTACACACTATATACAGGACAGATATGAAATCTTACAAAGTTCGTTTCACAGACGGCAAAACAATTTCCGTAATTTCCGATGAAAAGATTACAATTAAAAAATTGTCATCCAACTTTTTATCCTTTGACGGCTCGAATGATAATATTAATAAAGTTTATATAAATACAAACTATGTGGTTTCAATAGAAGAACATAAAACGACAAAATCTTTAAAAGAGAAAAAACCGAAAGAAATATCTGAGAATAAGGATAATACAATCTTACCGTAAGATCAGATTGTTTAGGTTCAATAACCCGTAAGAATATTCAATACCGTTAAATATTTAATCCTGCAATTTTTCTAACATTACGTTGGCTTTAATTTTAGAATATTTATCCCTGAAATTTCTTACGGGTAACTTAATAACCTTTTTAAGACAGTCAATTTCGTCTTTCTTATCGTCTAGTTTATCATAAGTCTTTGATAAATTATAATAAGCTGAAATTATTTCGTGGTTTATAGATAAAGACTTATAAAACATTTGTTTTGATTCGTCATAGGTTCCTTCCGGTACGCCCCCCAGGAATGATTTTGCAAATAATTTTTCAAACCAATTAAGGCCGGCAGCTTCACGGTAATATATGCCAAGAATAATATACGGATAAACATCAGAAGGATTCATTTTCATTGCTTTTTCAGCATTGAGTTTTACCTTAAATGCATATTTTATTTTTTCCCTGCCTCCTTTAAACATAGCAATATTTCCATAAGATAAAGCCAGATAGGTATATGACAAAGCACTGTCCGGATAGTCGGCCTGCAATAATTCCGCATAATTAACTGCATTATTAACATATGATTCTGCTTCGTCATGCTTCTTCAACTCAAGCATTTCTTCCCCGGCATCATCGCAGGCTAAAGTAAGTTTTGACAATACCCAGAAATTATTTGGAGAAGTTTTTAATGCTTTTTCATAACTTTTAACCGCGTTAATATTATCATACTTCTCATGATAAACATCTCCTTCATGTAAGTAATCGACATCTGCCTGGGCTTTAGAAAAGACAATTGCTGCTACGAACATGAAGATAAAAAATATTACTACTGTTTTCATCAATCTTTTCAGCTATTATTTATGAATAAAGTTAAAGCGGCAATACTAAAATAATCAGGCTAATATTAAGGCACTGTTAAATCTATTGTCCTGCGGCACTTGATAATTATATTTTTAACAGGAACAGCGCCCACCCTGCGGCAGCGCTTCCAAGTATAATCCATACGGCATTTACATTTTTAATAACTAATAAGATAACAGCAAGTAAAAAGATTATAACCGAACTTAAATTAGTTAATGCAGTTTTTGCGAGCAGCAGCGTAACGGAGAGCATCAGTCCTAATGAAGCCGCATTAACCCCGTTAAGGAATCCGGATGCAGCTTTATACTTCCTGATTTTGGGAATAAATGGGCCGATTAAAAGAATGAGTAAGAATGAAGGCAGAAATATAGCAGCAGTAGCCGAAACCGCCCCGGTTATCCCCGTTAACTGGTAGCCTATGAACGTTGCTGTGGAAAGAACCGGCCCGGGTGTAAACTGGCCGATTGCTATTGCATCAAGAAGCTGTTTATGCGTAAGCCAATGCCTCGACTCTACCAAGCCTCCCTGCAGATATGCGATTAGGACATAACCGCTGCCATACAAAACCATTCCTATCTTAAGGAAAAATAAAAATATACCCGCCGGGGTAGCTCCGGCAGAAATACTTAAAATGTTGTTAGTAAAAAATAATCCTGTAATTACTGCCGGTATATTTACAGAGAATAACATTGAGAAAGATGTTATTATTTTTTCTCTCAGTTCCCATATTATGCCAAGTACACCGGAACAGATAAGAAGAAATACTTCATCTATGCCGGCAAGGTTAAGGACTGCAACAAGCGCCATAACGGTCAGCATAAAATAATTTTTCATCTTCGGCCTGCTAAGGCGGTACATGGCCGCAAATATTACAGCAATAATTGCAGGGTGCATCCCGGAGATAAATGCTTCCGGTGAAGCCATCGTTCCATAAGCCTTATATAGATATGCAAGAATAAGCGTTATAATCGAAGCAGGCATAATAAAACATACACCCGCTGTTATCAGCCCTTTCCACCCCGCTTTTACATAACCTATATGAATAGCCATTTCCGTAGAATTAGGCCCTGGTATTAAATTAGTAGCTCCAAGTAAATCAAGGAAATGGTCATGGGTAATCCACTTCCTTTTTTTTACAACCTCATCTTCCATCATTGCAATATGTGCAGCCGGTCCGCCAAATGCAGTAAAACCTAATTTTAAAAATAATGCTGCTATTTCTCTAAGCTTAATCATAAATCTATATTTTATTCATGGTATAGTTTCAAAAGTATAAAAATGCAGGGTTCTCATTTCTTATCCAAATTAAATAATTGTAAAGTTATTTACAGCAAACTGTTTAAAGGTTATATAGTTTGTTTTTATATAAATTTGTATATGCTAAAAATTTATTTACAGGACCTAAATGCACAATTATGACGGAATTATATTCGATGTTGACGGTACGCTGACTTCAACTAATGACCTGATTTTTGAATCTTTCAGATTCATAGCTAATAAGTATCTGAATAAATATTTTTCAAACGAAGACATAATGAAATTATTCGGGCCGCCTGAAGATGTAATATTAAAGGAATGGACCGGGGATAATTACGATTCCGCAAGGAAAGATTATTATGATTACTATACGAAGAATCATAACATGGCACATCTTTTCCCGGGTATAAAAGAAGTCCTTTCATTTATAAAATCAAAGAAAGTGCTTCTTGCTATCTTTACGGGCAAAGGAAGAGAAGCTGCCACAATTACACTGAAGAAACTTGAGATATATGATTATTTTGATATGGTTATAACCGGCGATGATGTTATAAACCATAAGCCGTCTTCAGAAGGAATAAACAACTTTATAAACGAGTATAAACTGGATAAAAACAGGGCGCTTATGATTGGCGATGCGCCCGGAGACTTTATAGCCGCAAGGTCAGCGGGAGTAAAAATTGCTTCAGTTTTGTGGGATCCATATGTAAAGGAAGAAGTAAAAAACCTTTCCAGCGACTTCCTTTTTTACACAGTTGATGAGTTTAAGGAATTTATATTTCAAAACATTTAGTTTATCAACCAGGGAATTTACTATTGGAACAATGAGACCAGGGTTTCATTGTTCCATTGTTAATATTGCTTACTCGGGTAGTTTATAATTTTCCAATTTCTTTTTATGAGAAACAATTTCATTTTCGGTAAGGAATATTACATCTTCAGATATATTGGTTGCATGATCAGCTAATCTTTCAATCTGTCTTGTAAGTACAATAAGGTGAGCACATGCTTCCGCCAGATCGGGTTTAGCTTTTATAATTTCCACAAGCTGATTAAATATTTTTTTATTAAAAGAATCTACAATTTCATCCTTTGCCCAAATTGATTTAGCAAGCTCGCTATCCCTGTTAATAAATGCTGTAATAGCATCTTTAACCATTATCCTTGCAGTCCTGCCCATTTCTGGAAGGTCCGTTTGAGTGATAAGCTCCCTGAAGTTGTCTGTCTTCTTAACTCTCTGAACAATATTAACGGCAATATCACCGCAACGTTCTAACTGGCTGTCAATTTTAATTGCAGTTAAAATAAAGCGCAAGTCGGTAGCTACAGGCTGATATAGGGCTAAAAGATTTTCACATTGCGCCATAATTAAATTATCATAAGCATCTACTTCCCTGTCTCTTTGCTTAACTTCTTTATAAAGCCTTACGCCGGCGTCTTCCATATCCTTGAAACTGTTTTCAACCTGTTCATCAACTATGGAGGCCATCTTATTAATGGTTATTTTTAATTCATCAAATTCTTTTTCAAAATGTCTTTCCATTTTAATCCCGTTATTTAATTAATAGCTGGCTAAGTTAAGGTTACTAAAATAAGCAAGAAATAATATCAACCAAATCTGCCCGTAATATAATCTTCCGTCTGTTTTTTTTCAGGCGACGTAAACATTTTCTTTGTTCCGGAGTATTCAATCAATTCGCCCATATAAAAGAAAGCCGTAGAATCGCTTACTCTTGCTGCCTGCTGCGTATTATGCGTAACTATAACTATTGTGTAATCTTTTTTAAGTTCAAAAATAAGCTCTTCAATTTTAGCAGTAGAAATAGGATCAAGTGCGCTGGCAGGCTCATCCATTAAAATAACTTCAGGGTTAATAGCAATTGTTCTTGCTATACAAAGCCTCTGCTGCTGCCCGCCGGAAATATCAGCGCCGGATTTATTAAGCTTATCCTTCACTTCATCCCACAAAGCGGCCTGACGCAAACTCTTTTCAACAATTTCAGCTAAATTTTTCTTGTTATGGTGCCCGTTTAATTTATAACCTGCTATAACATTATTGAAGATAGACATCGTAGGAAAAGGATTTGGCTTCTGAAATACCATACCAATTTTTCTTCTTATCATTACAGCATCGGATTTCATTATTTCTTCACCGTCAAGCGTAAGCGAACCTGTAATTGTTCCCCCGACTACTTCATGCATCCTGTTTATAGAGCGTAAAAATGTAGATTTACCGCAGCCGGATGGGCCTATTATCGCGACAACTTTCTTTTCGGGAACATCTATATTGATATTATTCAAAGCTTTAAATTTCCCAAAATACGCACAAAAATCTTTGGCGGAAATTTTAGGAGACTGTTGCACAATGCCAGCCGTCCCTGTACTTGCAATAACGGCTGATTTTATTTCTTCATTAGACATATATTAAACTCAAACTTTATATTTTGACCTGGTTATTATTCTGAACATTAAACTAAAAAATGAAATTATAAGAATTAAAACTAAAGCTGCCGTCCATGCCTGCTTATTCCAATCCTCAAAAGGTGCTTTTGCATAATCATAAATGTAAACAGTTAAAGAAGCCATGGGCTGGAAAATTTTAGTTGACCAGAATCTGTTTCCCAGGGCAGTAAATAACAATGGTGCAGTCTCCCCGGCTGCTCTTGAAAGCCCCAGCAGAATACCTGTTGCTATTCCCTTCCATGCAGTTCTTAAAACAATCAACAGAGTTGTTTTCCATTTCTGAATGCCCAATGCTAATCCGGCTTCACGGTAAGATTGCGGAACAAGCCTTATCATTTCTTCGGTAGTTCTTGTTATGGTAGGAATCATTAGTATTCCAAGCGCAATTCCGCCTGCTAATGCAGAAAAATGCCGCATTGGTATAACAACCATTGTATAAGCAACCACACCAACAACTATGGAAGGAATACCGCTTAAAACGTCGGTTAAGAACCTTACCATGAAACCGAATTTATTGTTTCCAAATTCTGAAAGATATGTTCCGGTAAGAATGCCAACCGGTATTCCTATAGCGCCGCCAATTCCAATTAAAATTAAAGTGCCTACAATTGCATTTGCCATACCGCCTCCGGATTCCCCTACCGGCTTAGGCATATGTATAAAAAAATCAAGATTTAAATATGTTATTCCTTTTGAAATTGTATAATAGAAAATTAATATCAACGGAATAATAGTTATTATAGCAGCCAGCAAAGACAGACTAAGCATAACTGCATTTACGATTTTCCTTCGGAAAAAAGAAAATGTGTTTAGTTCTACCCTTTTTTCCATTTCCTATTCATACTCCAAACTAAAAGTTGTGCAAACATATTAATAATTATAGTGATGACAAATAATACCAAAGCTAATTCAATTAAAGCATTCATATATAAATCTGAAGTTGCTTCAGTAAATTCATTAGCCAGAACGCTTGCCATAGTATAAGAAGGATCAAACAACGATGCAGAAATAATAGGCCTGTTGCCTATAACCATTGTAACAGCCATTGTTTCGCCTATTGCGCGCCCCAGGCCAAGCATTATAGCACCCAAAAGTCCTGATCTGGCATTTGAAAGAACTAACTTAGTTACTTCCCATTTTGTAGCTCCAATTCCATAAGCAGCTTCTCTTAAAGTAAAGGGGACCGACCTTAAAATATCTCTTGAAATAGATGAAATTATAGGAAGTACCATAACCGAAAGGATAAGAGCCGCAGCCAGCATACCAAATCCGTAAGGAGCGCCTTGAAAAAACGGAAGCTTCCCAAAATGATCTTGCAAGAATGGTTCAATAGAATCCCTTAACCATGGGACAAGAACAAATATTCCCCACAAACCATAAACAACACTTGGAATACCTGCAAGAAGTTCTGTTAAAAAAGAAAGCGGTTTTTCCAGCCATCCCGGAGCTATTTCCGAAAGGAAAACTGCAACCCCTAAACCAAGCGGAACCGCAATAAGAAGGGCTAACAAAGAGGATACTACCGTTCCATATATAACCGGCAGCGCTCCATAAACTTCCGTAACGGGGTCCCATGTAGATGAAGTAAGAAATCCCCAGCCAAACTTCGCAATAGAAAGCCTGGAATTGGTATACATCTCGTATGCCATCAATATTACCAATAAAAAAACTAACACTGCAAAAAGCAGTGTTAGTTTTTCAAAAATAAAATCCCCTAAATTTGACTGACCAAATATTTTTTTTATAAAGCTTTTTTTCTCGGGTTCATTTGCAGAATCCTTAAAAGCCGTTGCACTTTGTGCATCTTCAACATTATTTAGCACTGATTTTATTTCCATTTGCAGTAATTGTGTTGATCTTTTTTTCGCATAATTTTACTACTTCTTTTGGCAGCGGAGCATAGTACAAGCCATTAGCATAAGATTCGCCTTTTTCCATTGCCCAATGAAGGAATTTTACAAGAGCAGTAGCTTTTTCTTTATCCTGCATATTCTTGTAAATTAACAACCATGTGAAACCTGAAATAGGATAAGCATTTTTTCCGTCTGAATCTG
>JARLHB010000402.1 GCA_031292465.1 Ignavibacteriaceae bacterium | reverse complement strand
GCAAACAGTCCCGGTAAAGTATTCAGCCGCGATACGCTTTTAAAGGATGTGTGGGGAACAGATGTTTATGTTGTAGACAGGACGGTTGATGTACACATCAGAAAAATAAGGGAGAAACTTGAAAAATACATGGACCTTATTGAAACTGTAAAAGGCGTAGGGTACAGGTTTAAAAGTGTGGAATGAAATAAAAAAAAATCTTATTTCTGCCCGTGTTTATCTTGTAGAATTTCTATCCTTTGACATATCTATTGTAGCATTAATCTTTTTACTTAACGGTAAATCCGGAATTGATTTCCCGCTTATTATATTGTTGATTGTTTTCAGCCTGTTTCTGCTTAATTACCTTGGTAAAAGACGAAACAGAGAACTTGATGAAATAAAACAGATAATAAATAATATAAGAGAGAACTATTATTCCAACTCGGATGAAATAAAATTAAGCCGGAACCTTTTAGGACTTCAGGAAAGCATTAAATTAATGTTCAGGAAGACTAAAAACGATATAGAATATTTAAAACGCCTTCAAAAAATGCGAACGGAATTTTTGGCTAATGTGTCTCACGAATTAAGAACACCTATCTTTGCTATTCAGGGCTATATTGAAACCCTTCTGAACGGTGCGATAAATGATGAAAATGTTAATAAAAACTTTCTAAGTAAGGCAAATCATCATACACTTAGCTTAAATAACCTTCTTAATGATCTAATTGATATTTCGATGATTGAATCGGGTGAAATGAGAATGAGTTTCCGGTATTTTAAGATAGATGAATACCTTAGAACTTTAGTGAATGAATTTGCTCCCGTGGCGGAAGAAAAAAATCTTAAGCTTATATATTATCCGGTTAATGAGAATTTGCAACTGTTTGGTGATAAAGACAGACTGCGGCAGGTAATTGTAAACCTTATAAATAATGCTATAAAGTACACAGAAGCAGGGACGATAGAAGTTTTGGTTGAAGATGAGCCGAAATTCGGAAGGATAATTGTTCGTGATTCGGGTGTCGGTATTCCGCCGGAAGATGTAAACCGTATTTTTGAGAGATTTTACAGAGTGGATAAAGCAAGGTCCCGTGCTGTTGGCGGAACCGGGCTTGGGCTGGCAATTGTAAAGCATATTGTTGAAGCGCACGGCTCTAAAATTGAAGTTAAAAGCAATGTAGGCGAGGGAACTGAGTTCTCATTCAGGTTAAAGAAGTAAAATATGCCATTTATTCTTTTAATATGAGTAAATTTACAAACTTTAAAAAAAATTCATAATAGAATTGACTTGAAAAGCTATATTACGTAACTTTAAAATCTAAATTTTAGAAAATGAGGTTAAAATGTTTGCGGTTGTTGATATAGCTGGACAACAATTCAAAGTATCTGAGAATACTCAGTATTACGTTCCTAAATTAAGCGAGGAACCTGAAAAGGATGTTACTTTTAAAAACGTTCTTTTATTGTCTGATGAAAACGGTACTAAGGTTGGAAATCCATTTTTACAGGGTGTTGAAGTTAAAGCTAAGGTTTTAGAACATACAAAAGACAATAAGGTTATTGTTTTTAAGAAAAAAAGAAGAACAGGCTATGATAAAAAGAATGGCCACAGACAACAATTAACAAAAATTGAAGTTACTAATATTGGCTGATAATTTTTAAGTCAATAGTTTAAAGGAGATTTTAAAATGGCTCATAAAAAAGGTCAAGGCTCATCAAGAAACGGCAGAGACAGTAACGCACAACGTTTGGGTGTTAAAAAATTCGGTGGTGAAAAAGTGCTTGCCGGAAATATTCTTATAAGGCAAAGAGGCACAAAATTTCATCCAGGTGTTAATGTATCAAAGGGCGGTGATGATACCCTGTTTGCTATAGCTGATGGTAAAGTAACGTTTGAAACCAAAAAGGGCGACAGGACTTATATCAACGTAGTTACTGAATAAATATTCCATCCCTTAAATATTTTGTAATAAAAAACCCTCCTTACGGAGGGTTTTTTGTTGTCTGAATAGCTTACCATATGATATGTAAAATTGTACGGCAAAACTTGACTGCCTGCAGGCAGTCAAGTTTTGCCGGTTTAGTGCTCCGTACAAAGGTTAAATAAATTTACAGGTTACTCCGACCTCCCCTTGCCATAGGCATCCCTTTGGGATAATCCCCTCCTTATTAAGGAGGGGAAATAGGAAAAAATATATTTTGCCGGTACAAGTGTTTTTAGTCGGGTTCTCTGAATTTACCGGAAATAATAATAGTCTGAATTAACATCAATAAATATCAGTACTTTTTTAATCCCATCCTTATCGAGGAGCATTGGCGTCAACCTTAAAAATAAACTATGGTTGTAATCTGTTGAGGTATAAACAATTATTTTAAGAAATGGCATTTAATAATTTCGGAGTGCAAAGGTTGTTATGTGCCGCTTCTCCGAAGCTTTTCGTTTGTCTATGGTCTTGTCACTACTGATATTTCGCTGCTCCGCAGCTTAGTATTTGGTAATATCTTAATTATTTATTATAGATAATAAGCCGCAGCGCAGCGAAACATCAGTAGGAGTATATCGAAATGGACAATAAGAGCTTCGGAGAAGCGACACAGAAAACAAATACAAGGTTAAAACCTAATAATTAAGTTGCCGCATATTAATCAAGGAGGGGATTGAAATAATGAACTACCCCACCGCAAGTGGCGGGGAATTTACCCTAAGAGATTAAACTGATTTTGCTTGTGTAAGTTAATAACTGAAAATATTTCTTTACAAATCTATTTTACATAAGGAATAGTATTTAACAAGACAGCCCATGATAAAAAATCATGGGCTGTTGTAACAAGGGAGAACCGTGAACCGTTTTAACGGTTTATGTTCTAATTAGAAATACGAATAATCCTTAAAGTCCGAGCCTCTTCATATCTTCTACAAGTTTTTTAACAGCATTAACGGAATTATTCAAAAGAGTCTGTTCTTCTTCATTAAGAGTAAACTCTACGACCTTTTCAACGCCGTTAGCTCCAAGAATTGCCGGAACGCCGACATAGTAGCCTTTAACTCCAAATTCACCGTCTAAATAAGCGCAGGTGGAAAGCAGCCTTTTTTCATCGTACAACACAGCTTCTGCCATTTGAATTGCTGATGCAGCAGGGGAGTAAAATGCGGAACCGGTTTTAAGAAGCTTTACCACTTCACCGCCGGCGGCTTTAGTTCTTTCAACCATTGCATTCATAACTTCTTCAGCTTTTGCTTTATCGTTATATTTTCTCTCTAGTAATTCCATAACCGGTATGCCGTTTACATTGGCATATCTTACGATAGGAACCATTGTGTCGCCGTGTCCGCCAAGAACAAGAGCGTTAATATCTTTAACGGAAACTCCAAGTTCCCATGCAATAAATGATGCGAACCGTGATGAATCCAAAACGCCGTCCTGTCCCATAACCCTGTTTACCGGGAAGCCGCTGGCCTCTTTAAATAATGTAACCATTGCATCAAGAGGATTTGAAATGATAATAACAATTGCATCAGGAGCATTCTCCTTTACGCCTTCTGCAACTGATTTCATTATTTTGGCATTAGTAACCAAAAGGTCGTCCCTGCTCATACCGGGCTTTCTTGGTATGCCTGCAGTAATAATAACTATATCGGAACCTGCAATATCTTTATAACTGTTTGTTCCTGTAACATTAACATCATAACCGTTAACTTTTGCAGCTTCGGCTATATCCAGGGTTTTCCCCTGCGGCAAATCTTCCACTACATCGAACATAATTACGTCGCCTAACTGTTTTTGCGCGATAAGCTGGGTAAGTACGCCGCCGATTTGTCCACCGCCTATTAAGGCAATCTTTTTTCTTGACATTTTATATCTCCTAAGATATTATGGAGCAATTAGATCTGCTCCTCGTTTAATTCTTTTCTAATTTATTTAAAAATAATTATGACATTTTCCATATGCAAAAATAAAGCACTTAAAAGATGCCGTAATTGATAAAGTTGAGCCGTAAAACACAAAATGAATATAATACTAAAGATATTCTGAAACTATTATTCAATAGTCCAGAAATTCTATTAAAAAAACAGGCTTGTAAAATGAATTGTCAGATAATATATGCTGCTTAAGGAATATTTAAAATCAGCGTAGTTTCAGTTCCTTCCGGAGTAACCTTATATTTCACTTCATCCATGTATACCTTCATCAGGTACAGCCCCCGCCCGGAATCTTTAAGAAGATTTTCAGGCGCAGTGGGATCAGGAACGTTTTGAGGATCAAAACCAGTGCCTTCGTCTATAATACAGATTACCAGTTTCTTATCTTCCACATTTACATTAATCTTTACCTTTTTAGCTTTATCGCTTTTATTCGCATGAATTATTGCGTTTGTTGTAGCTTCCGTTACAGAAAGAAGCAAACCCGGAAGTTTTTCCTTACTTATACCGACTTCAATTGCAAAATAATTTACAAATTCTTCGACCGTAATTAAGTTATTCGGATCGCTCTCAATTTCAAGGTGGAAACTATTCTCAGCCAAAATGATCCTAAATTTATACTGTGAAAATAATAAAAATTCTTGTTTTTTCAATCATTGAAAAGGCTAATATCTAAATTTTACCTTACAAAGATGATGAAATTAAAAATTCCACTTTACATTCATTGACAAATTAGCCTGCTGTGTACCTGCCTGACTGCTTGAACTGATAAATTCATACCAGCCGATAAGACTTATATTTAAAGACTTGCGTAAAATAAGGGAAAATTCCGTTAAAGGCGCTACGCTAAGGTATCTTGAATCTAATGATTTTACAAGGTCCTTGTAACTATAAGTATTAAGGGAATATATTCTGAGCCCGAATGAAACTGCACTACGGTTATAGTAAAGCACCAGTTTGGGAATGGAGAATACTTCCTGTAAATATCTTGTAGGATTTGTTGAAAATGAGGCCCATTTCAAATCTCCCTGTTCGGATAATTTAATATAACCGAAGTGAACAAAATCAACACGGTCTGTTAATTTTATCCTTGAAGAGTCAGTAGCTGAAAATTGCCTGAAGGAATAACTTTGGTAATTCTGTATTATATCCTCAAAATCGTAAACTGTATAATTTGCAGAAACTTCGAAGCTGTTAGTTGAAGAGATAGTTTGGCCGGAGTAAGTTCCGCCGGTAGAAAGCTTGATTATTCTGTTAATATTATTATTTGAGCTTTCTTCTGAATATATATATACAATATGATTTACTGTTCCTTCAGCGCCAATAAAAACGTTAAGGAACGGGTTAAGTTCTCTTGTATATCTTAACCGTACAATAGAAAGAAGTTCATCCCTGTCGTCATAATTATCAAGGCTTGGCGTATCATAACGCAGTCTGTTTTGATATAAACTGAAAGACAGTACATCCGAACTGGACAATTTTAGGCCGCCGATAAACGAAAGTGAGAGGCGTTCAGCGGTGTTATTATTCATGCTTTCAAGGTCGGAGCGCTCATCGTAGAAGCTCCTTATTGAGCCGGTAAAATCTTTTGTTAAGTGCTTTTCGTCCCTTTCCGAATAATCAAACCTCAGGGCGCCGAAGAAATTCTCTGTCAGATAAGACGTGGTCGATTCAAATTCCAATTTGGATTCGTTTATCTTTGTATCAAAACTGGAAGCCGATTGGTTTGTTAATGTACGGTAGCGTGTATCGCGGTCAATTGTACGCCATGTGAATCTGCCGGCCAAATCAAGAGAAAAGAGGTTTAAAAACCTGTCGTAACTCAGGCTGTCTTCCAAAACATTTATTGTTTCAATCCTGCTTTGAATATTATTTGTTATATTAAATTTTGCGGCTGTTGTTGAATCTGCCAGGTAGAAGAAATCTTTCCTGTTTTGAAAATACTGAAAATTAATTTTATTCCTGAAGTCATTGCTGAAGCTGTCGATTGCGGCAAAGTTAAAAAACCTTAGAGTATTTTTCCTTGGAGAAATATCTTCGTTCTGAAATTTGACCTGAGATTGTAATATAAAATCTGAAGCAGAGTAATTATTCAGCAGGCCTTCGCCGCCGTATATAGCGCCGTAGTCATTTTCCCCGATCTGCCTGTTGTTTTCATAGCCCACAAACGGGGCAATTGAGATTTTATCAAAAGGGTTTATCTGTGAAAAGACTAAAAGATCCGACGTAGATGCCTGGTTTATTTCAATCTGCCTGCTGTCTGAATAGATATTATTATTGACACTAAGCCCAAGGTTATAATAGGAACCCATATCGTAGTATCCGGTTGCAGAAAACACATGCTCATCCCTTGTACTTGCATCTGCGGCACGTATGTAAGTAGTGTTGTAATTTTCATTTACATTAAAATGGAAACTATTAGCTTTTATATTCATCAGTAATATGGAATGCAGGTTAAAAGTGTTTAATTGTTTATCGAAATTATTATAAAAATAATTGGAAAGAGGAGCATTTTTAATAATGTCTAAACTGTCAAGCTGACTTTGAGCGAACAGGCAGGGGAGGAATACGAAAAATAGAAATAGTGTTGTAGCCGCTTTATTCAAAAGTATTATTCCTTCAGCTTCAATCTATATTAGGAAAAAGACATAGTATTAAAAACAAATATATTCTTAGCGCCTTTTAGCCTTTGCGGCGAAAAAGAAAAAGCCGCAAAGACACTAAGGACATTATAAAATTGGCACAATATTAAAGGCACAATCTACATTTTTATAATGAATTTATAAAGCATGGAAATAATACCCGGTTAAATTTCAAAAACATCTCCGTGAGAAGGGATGGTAATTTTATTAAAACCTGTTGTCTTTAGCCTGTCCGCAAATTTTTCCTGCTGGTCAAAATCTCCATGGACAATAAATATATTCTGCATTTTTTCACGGTTAAATTCAGAGCAATAACTTGTCAATTCATTTGAGTCCGCATGGGCGCTTAATGAGTTGATAACAATAACCTCTGCATTAACATTATATTCCTCGCCGAATATTTTTACAACAGGCTCTTTCATAATCAGCTTTTTACCCAGTGTGTTTTCCGCACAATATCCTACCATTAGTATAATATTCCTGCTGTTTTCAATATTGTTTGCAAGGTGGTGTAAAATTCTTCCTGTTTCTGCCATGCCTGATGCGGACATAATAACCATCGGCCCTTCAAGGTCGTTTAATTTTTTAGAATCTTCGGTAGTAGTTATGTACTTAAGCCGGTCAAAGCCGAACGGGTCTTCATACTTCTTCATAAAATCAACAGTTTCTTCATCAAAGCATTCCGGGTGATTCCTGAATACCGTGGTAGCATTGGTTGAAAGCGGGCTGTCCACATAAATCGGTATTCTCGGCGCTGATTTCTTTTCAAATATTTTATGAATTGCATAAACCAATTCCTGTGTCCTTTCAAGGCTGAACGCAGGAATAATTATTTTGTTTTTTCTGCTTACCGCTTTGTTAATTACTTCCGTCAGCTTGGATTCGGTTTCCTCAATATTGTCATGCAGGCGGCCGCCGTATGTGCTTTCGCATATAAAATAATTCACGTCGGAAATTTTTTCAGGGTCTTTAAGAATCGGCATGTTGGGCCTGCCTAAATCACCGGAGTAACCAAGCTTAATTACGCGCCCGTTTTCTTTTATTGTAAGCAGTGTTATAGCAGAGCCGAGTATATGCCCGGCATCGAAGAATTGAAAAGTAACATTGGGATCAAGCCTAAATTCTTCATGGTAATTTATAGGGTGTAACAATGGAAATACTTTTTCTGCATCTATCGTTGTATATAAAGGTTCAAAAAGGTTTTTACCCTGTTTTTTCCTTTTCTTATTAACAAACTCAACATCTTTTTCCTGAATATGAGCGCTGTCTTTAAGCATTACCTCTGTTAAATCGCTTGTAGCAGGGGTGCAGTAGATAGGATTACTAAAACCGTTTTTTACCAATGTGGGTATGTTTCCGCAATGGTCTATATGTGCGTGAGAAAGAATTAATGCATCAATTCCTTTGGGGTCAAAAAGGTCAAAAGTTTTATTTATTTCAAAAGCTTCTTTACGTTTGCCCTGGTACATGCCGCAGTCAAGCAGGTAATTTTTCCCGTCAATAATAAGCCGGTGCATAGAGCCTGTAACTGTCCTGTCGGCGCCTATAAATTGTATCTGCATAGCATTTCCTTGTTAAATGTTTTATTATGTGGAAAAATAAGGAAAAATAATCTATAAGTATTATTGTAAAATGATTTTTGTATTGAACGAATTTTATACAGAAAATATTAATATCTTAAAGTAAGATCAAACACTTCTAACCTTTTGCAGGATTTGATAAAACAAATCACTTCATTTACAAAACATCAGTTAATTTTATTGAGTAACAAATACAATAAAAACTTAACTGTATTCATAAAAAAACTCCTTCCAATTAAAACTAATCAACTGTATACATTGATAATAAAATAATAATTGACTAAAATTTTAATAATGTTATTTAATCACTGCTGTCCAAAATAAAACGGGAATGGGACAAAAGATTAAATAATAATCTAATTTGGACAGATTTAATAAAACTCTGATTTCAGACCCTTGCTAGAATAAACTTTCCTGTCTACTTTCGATACTAAAATCTGCATGG